>CATMVR010000582.1 GCA_950075905.1 uncultured Persicitalea sp.
AGAATTGATGTGTGCCACAGAACCAAACCTGGATCAAGGTGGATTTTATGGCCCAACGGGACGAAATTATTGGACAGGACCGGTTGGCGAATGCAAGTTAGAGGCGCATGCGAAAGACATGGCCGTTGCTTCCAGGTTGTGGGAAGTGTCCGAAAAGGAAACAGGATTGAAGTGGAATATTTAATTTGGTGAAAATGCAGCACTTTAAAACATTGTCATCTTACTTGGATTACCTGGAACTACCGCGCCCGGAGCATCCCATGCTGAGTGTTTTTTCTGCCAAAGGCGATGGTTTTTTGCCGTGTCCGAAGGAGAGTTCGCCACCCATTACCAACGATTGCTACTCCATTAGCCTGAAGAAGATTGTGAAGGGCGAGGTAAACTACGGACGAACCTACTATGATTTTGCCAATGGCGCATTGATATTCATCGCCCCCAGGCAGGTGCTGCAATGGGACAGCAGCGTGGTGTACGACCAAAAAGGGTTTTCCATCAACTTCCACGAGGATTTTCTGAAAGGGACAGAGTTGGCGCACCAAATTAAGAAATATGGTTTCTTTTCTTATTCGGCCAATGAGGCCCTGCACCTTTCGCCCAGGGAAGAAAAGCAGATCGAATCGATTGTAGAAAATATTGATATTGAATACCAGAACAACCAGGATGAATTCAGCAAGGACATTATCATTTCGCAATTGAGCACCCTTTTAAAATACGCCGACCGCTTTTACGAAAGGCAGTTTTTGAACCGAAAGGAACTGTCGAATGATTTGCTGAAGCAGTTTAACCAGCAGTTAGAAGGCTATTTTAATTCGGGGCAGCTGCAGGAAAAAGGGATTCCCAGCATTGAGCAAATGGCGGATCAACTGTCGGTTTCACAGCGTTACCTGAGCGATACGCTCAAAAAAGAAACGGGGAAAACGTCAACCGAACATTTGCAATTGTACCTGATAGACGAAGCCAAGAACATTCTGTTGAACCCTGGTAAAACGATCTCCGAAGTGGCCTATGAATTGGGCTTTGAGTACCCACCCTATTTTTCGCGGTTATTCAAAAAGAAAGAAGGCATCAGCCCGTCAGTGTACAGAGAAAAATATAAAATGAATTAGACAATGGAAGTATTAAAATTAGCCACCGAATGGGCCAGAGCAGAAGTCTTCTCGACACGGTTCTTCATCCTTTTTGCGATATTGTTTTTAATTGCAGGCATCGGGTTCTGGCAATTAGGAAAGACGGATATGGCAAGAGCCTACATAATTCCCACTTTGGTAGCAGGTGTACTGCTTATGAGTATTGGTCTTGGGTTGTTCTTCACCAACAAATCAAGAATTACACAATTTGAAACTGCCTACAATAGTGATGCTTCGGCTTTTGTAAAATCAGAAATTGTGCGCGCTGAAAGAACTCTAAACGAATATAAAACCATTGTTTTCAAGGCAATTCCTTTAATTATCGCTGTCTGTGCCCTGTTGATTATGTTTATCCATACACCTTTTTGGCGGGCAAGTATGATTACAACGATAGCCATGCTGGCCGTTATTTTGTTGGTTGACGGCACAGCCCATGCCAGAATTGACAATTATTATAAACAATTGATCGAAGTTGAAAAATATGAAAAAAGTAACGGTTTAAATTGATATTAAGAAAATAGAAATAAGCTACACATGTACTGACTCACCCGATGAGCGGAAATAACTACCTGGTTCCAGGTTTTTGATATTAGTCTGATTCGGCAATTGGTATTGAAGTTTTCCCATGATCACTATTGCGTAAAACTTTGGGCAACGGCTACGGATTTCCCCCGTAAAACCAGTTAGTAGCTTGACAAAGCTACCGGGCAGTTCAACCGTTCGTGTATTCGAAGCCATTTTTCAGAGTGTAAATCCGGAGCTCATAAAACTCCAAATCCGCTTTTGGGTGAGCCCCTGGCGGCAGGGTCTGAGGAGACTCAGACCAAGGTGCCATTCCATGTATCGCAAAATCCGGTCCCCACGAAATTAAACTCGCTGTATCACCGCCTCCTCCTACTTAAAAGAAACCTCCCCACTAAGCAATTTCTGATTCCGGTAGAATTCAACCACACCGCGCCCCGTCCAATTGATTTCCTGGTAGATGGTGGTCAGGTCGGAGAGGGTATGCACGGCTCGTTTGTTTAGGCTCCGGATGACATCCCCTTTTTTCAGTGGCGATCTGGACAGGATACTCCCCGCCGAAATTTCATCCACCACAACACCTTTCTCATCCGGCAAGCCAAAGGCGGAGCGATCTCCCAACCCACGTACATTCCGCAGTTTGCCCCCAAGCCACTCCATTTGATCTACTGAAACACCATCAGCGGCCCTATGAATGGCGGGGAGGGGTACCTTCCCTGCTTTTGCTTTCAGATCGGGGGCCGTCACCCCAAATTCATCCATGGGAAAATTGACAAAGCCCAGCGAGAGTGCCGGACTGCCGGGCTTTACCCGGTAATCACCCAGGGCAGGGTTGACAAAAAGGGCATCGCCCGCCAGGCTATGGGCGTCGGTGCCGTTTTTCAGGGCGGCATCCAGTGCCTTTTGATCCGGAAACAGGTTATAGTCCACTTCTTTGCCCCAATCCGTCACGCGAATCGGGTAGTAGGGTTTCAGGACAATGTTTTTCCGGAATACATCACCGCTGTTGGCAAACCAAACATGCGGGTGAAATGAGTTGTTGACGATGATGTTGTTCTCCACCGTCCGATAAAAACCCTCCCTCAGTTTGAGGCCACCGTTCAGGCAGAGATTGTTGTAAATGTGGTAGTTGCTACTGCCGTCGTCCAGGTCGATGTCCCAGCCATGGTCACAGCGAAAGCGGTTGTTGCGGATGATGGTGGTCTTTTGGGCATCCAGCCGGATCAGTTCCGGATGGGTCGCCGCCAATTGGTTCATTTGATCGCGCTTGGGGTGCCAGAAACGATCCCTGCCCCAGGAATTAAAGGAGCCATGGTCGCCGGTTTCCTGCACGGTACTGAACACATCGTTAAACTCGATGATATGTCCCCCCCAGGTACCTTCGCTGATGTTGATCCCCGAACGCGGTACATCGTAAATGGTATTGTGGCTCACGGTAATATCCATGGCCATGGAGATCTGCACCCCGGCCACTTGCTTCTCGGTTTGCCCCAAACCACGCATAAGGTTGTTGCTCACCAGACATTCGGCCGGATAGTTGTTGGTTTTGGGACCGGGTGTTTTGTCTAGTTGGTCGTAGGGCACAAACTCGTGGTACTCAAAACTAGGCGAGCGAACGGCGGCCGGGTCACCGACCAAACAAACCCCACTCGCCCCGATGTGGTCGAAATCACAGCCGGTCACTTCACTACGTCGGTTATAGTGCGTTAGGAAGACTCCGTTGCCGCCCACTTCGTTGAAATGACAATTCCGTACGGCGCAGTTTTCGGTGCCTTCCAATACCACCGTGCCGCCCCGGTAAATGGCCCAGTCGCTTCTTAAAAGCGGTTCTTTGGTTTCCATAAACGTGCGCAGCACATGGGCAAATTCAAAGCCTTCGAGGGTGATGTTCCGAACCGGATGGTCGGCACTACCCCGAAACTCAAACAGGCTTTTTAGTTGCGGTGCCACTACCTGCTTTGCCTTCAGCGCCGGGCCGGAGTCCGCGTATACGTACAGCGTTCTTGAATTTTTATCAAAGTACCACTCCCCGGTGGTATCCAGCTCTTCGCGTACATGTTCGATGAAACGGTACTTCTTGTGCATACCCATTTGACGGTTGTTCTGGTAGCCGCCTTCCATTTGTAGCGTTCCCTCGGCATCCTTTCCCGTAATCCGGTAATGGTACCCGCCCCACTCGTGGCTGTGCAGGGCATGAATAAAAGCTCCCTCGGGGTTTTTCCAGGTAGCGATCTTT
>CATMVR010000583.1 GCA_950075905.1 uncultured Persicitalea sp.
GGGTGCCTGGCTGGTGGGGCCCACAAATGAGCCCGCAAACAGGTAGCTCAGCGCCGGATGGTGCTGCCAGTAAGTGATCAGGCTCCGCAGCAGATCGGGACGCCGCAGCAGCGGGCTATCGGAAGGCGTGGCACCGCCGATGGTGACGTGGTTGCCGCCTCCGGTGCCGGTATGCCGCCCGTCTACCATGAATTTCTCGGTTCCCAGCCGCGAGAGAAACGCTTCCTCGTAGAGTGCCGTGGTATTATCGACCAGCTCCTGCCACGATTTGGCCGGGTGGATATTGACCTCGATTACGCCAGGGTCGGGCGACACAACCAGCTTTTGCAGGCGGTAGTCGCTCGGGGGAGTGTACCCCTCGATCCGTACGGGGATTTGCAATTTTTCGGCCGTGGCTTCAATCGAGGCCACCAGATCCAGGTAGTGCTCAATGTAATCTAAGGGGGGCAAAAAGAGGTAGATGATTCCCTCCCGCTCTTCCACACACAGGGCCGTACGGATAGTTTCAACCTCGTAGAGCGGCTGCTTTTCTTTTTTCCTGACATCCTCAGCTTCTTCACCGTTCGTGGCATGAATTATATCGTAGGGCGGGGAGAGGGTCGGCTGCCGGGCTTGGTCCTGACCACTGTCGTCGTAGCGCTCCTGCACTGCTTCGCCGTAGGTGGCTAGTGCGGGCAGGTCTTCAAAGAGGCTGCGGTCAAGTGTCTGAGGGGATTTTTCCTTAGCGACAAATGGAATAGACTCCAAAGGCAAACGCATGCCCAGGGGTGAGTTGCCCGGAATTAGAAAACAATGCCTGCGCCGAAACTCCCAGGGCTGGCTACGCCAGGCTTCCCGCCCCGACTCCCACCGCAGCGGCAGCACATAGCCAACGGGGTTGTTGAGGCCACGCTCTAGCAGATTGGCCAGGGTACGGCGCTCTGCCGGATCAGACAGATCCATGGCCAACGGGTCAAGGTTTGCTGGTATTTTGCCTTCTTCCAGCGCCCAGTACAGCGGGTCTTCGTAGGCGGGCGCGAGGGCTTCGGGATTTACGCCCAGGTACTTGACAAGTTCCTGCGAAAAAGCATGTGCATCCTGCCAGCCAAACCGATTGTCCGTTTCCCGGGCAATCAGCGCGTCATTTTGCCAAATGGCCCTGCCATCGTTTCGCCAGTACATTCCGTACTGCCAGCGGGGAAATGGCTCGCCGGGGTACCACTTTCCCTGTCCGAAATGCAGCAGGCCGCCATGGGCAAAGCGGCCTTTGAGCCGCAGTGCCAGATCGTACGATAGCTTGCGTTTTAGTACACCATCGGCCACAGAATTCCACTCGGGAGACTCAAAATCATCGATAGAAACAAAGGTAGGTTCACCGCCCATGGTCATACGCACGTCGCCATAGTGCAGGTCACGCTCCACAGTATGCCCTACTTCCATTACCTTCTGCCATTGCTCCTCCGAGTAGGGCTTGGTGACGCGCGGGTCTTCGTGAATCCGGAAAACACGGTTGTCAAAGCCGAACTCTACCTCGCAGCGATCCATGGCGCCCGTAACGGGGGCCGCGCTGCTGTAATGTGGTGTGCAACAAAGGGGTATGTGCCCCTCGCCGGCAAAGAGGCCCGAGGTGGGGTCGAGGCCGATCCAGCCCGCGCCGGGCAGATAGGCTTCGGTCCAGGCGTGCAGATCGGTAAAGTCTTTTTCGGGACCGGAGGGTCCGTCGAGCGACTTTATATCGGGCGTAAGCTGCACCAGGTACCCTGAAACAAAGCGCGAAGCAATGCCCAACTGCCTGAGAATCTGCACCAGCAGCCAGGCCGAGTCGCGGCAGGAGCCGCTGCGGGAAGTGAGGGTATCCTCACAGGACTGCACGCCGGGTTCCATCCGGATGTTATAGCCAATGTCTCGGTTGAGTTGCTGATTCAGCCTAACAAAAAAATCCGTCGTCCGTAGTTTACCACCCAGTTTGTTGGCCCGCATCCACTCCGCCAGTTTAGGCCCCATCTCTTCCTTTTCCAGGTACGGTACCAGCTCCTTGCGCAGGTTTTCCTCGTAAGTAAACGGAAACTCCTCGGCGTATTCTTCCACAAAAAAATCGAAGGGGTTAATCACCTTCAATTGGGCAATCACCTCTACTTCCAGATCGAGATGGTCGGTTTTTTCGGGAAATACCACCCGCACCTGGTAGTTTCCGAAGGGGTCCTGCTGCCAGTTTATAAAATGATTCTCGGGCGATATTTTAAAACTATATCCCTCAATAGGTGTGCGGGAGTGCGGAGCCGGCCGTAGTCGGAAAATATGAGGGGAGAGATTGACATGACGATCGAACTTATAGGAAGTCTTATGAGAAATAGCAATTTTTATAGACATACTAAGACGATTATTATTTATTTGGTTAAGATTATATTTTTCAAAAGATTATTCTTTGCCAAAGCTTTAAAAGAATGCATTAAGTTGGCAAAAAAAAATGGTTATCACGCTGTTTACTGCCTAAAATAAATCCTCTGCCACATGAAACCAGACTTGCAGAAACGGGTTTCAAGCCCGTTTTGAATAAAATTCAGTGAATACTTAATTTGTCAATGCAACTTTTTTCCCGGCCTATGCGTATATGATATTGTAATTGACTATTTGTTCAATTTATATTTAAATATCACTATACAGAACACTCGTTCATGACGCATTGCTTTACCTGATTACATACTTTTCTTAAACCTTTACTTTTCGATAGGATGAACCTAGGTAACAAGCTTAGCCTTTTGGCCCTCGCAATGCTTTTCCTTTTTATGGTAAGCTGTAAAGAGGATATGATAGAACCTACCACTCCGGTAGAAACACCCCCCACAGCCGTTGCAACCCAGTTTAGTCAGATTAACTCCTGGGCGTACGATGTCATGAAAGATGCTTATTTCTGGTCAAACGTACTTCCTGCCCGGAGGGGTCTTGATTCTCTGGCCAACCCAAAAGAGTATTTTGAAAAACTGATATACAACCGCACGACTGTCGACCGCTTTTCGGGTATAACCGATGACATTGCCTCTATGCAAAAGCAATTTAACGGTATCAGTAAAATTTTCGGTATTCAGTACCAGCTAGCCTTTACAGATCAGACCCAATCGTCCATTGGTCTTTTTCTGAGCTATGTGGTAAAGGGTAGCCCCGCCGAAGCCGCCGGACTGAAACGCGGTGATATTGTGCTTAAAGTAAACGGTCAGTCGCTGACTAACAGCAACTACGCTACGCTGCTCCGCAGTGGTGATAACGTGAGTTTTACGCTGGGTACCTTAGACGGTACAAACCTGGTGGCCGACAATGCCAAAACCTTTAACCTGACTAAGGCAGAAGTGACCGAAAACCCGGTTGGCTTCTCCAAAGTGATCGACAAACCTCAGCACGGCAAGAAAATAGGCTACCTGGTGTATACTGGTTTTGTGCCGGGTACGGGTACTTCCGAAAAGCAGTTTGACAATGAGCTCCGCCAGATTTTCGGCGACTTCAAAGCCCAGGGAGTTAACGAGCTGATACTTGACCTACGCTTCAACGGTGGGGGCTACATCAGCTCGGCCGAAACGCTGGCTTCGCTGATCGGTAAGAACATTTCTTCTTCAAAAGTGTTTTACAAAGAACAGTGGAATGATGCATACACGGCTTATTTCAAACAAAAAAATGGCCCCAATGCCCTGGAACATAATTTTTTAAACGAACCAAATAATATTGGGGAAAACCTGAACCGGGTATTTGTGCTCACATCCAACAGTACGGCTTCGGCCAGTGAGCTGGTGATCAACGGTCTGAAACCCTATATGAATGTGGTGACTATTGGCAATAACACCGCTGGCAAAAATCTCTTTGGCACGCTGATCGACGACGAGCAGAAGCGCTGGAACTGGGGACTTTACGTGA
>CATMVR010000584.1 GCA_950075905.1 uncultured Persicitalea sp.
GCGACGGCAAGGTCGTATACCAGGGAAATGAAAACGATGTCAACGTGGTGAGCCAGCAGGTGGTCAATGCCGCTGGCAACACCAACCAGCTGCCCTTCTACATCCTGAGCGGCTACCACAACGGCGACGTCAACCTGAATGGCCAGGTGATCTTCCAGGGCTTCAACAACGATGTGGAGTTTATTTACCAGAACGTGATCAAGAATCACCCCGGCAATACCAACAAAGACAATTTCTTTATCATTCAGGAGCAATTGCCCAACTAAGCTATCAGGCACACCGGCGGTGAGAAAATTCACCGCCGGTATATGCTTACTAGCCAAACTGATGAAAAGTGTAAGATTCGGGGAGCTGTCAACAGCAAGCCATGATCACAGGAAATGACGATTATACATACACAGAGAAATAGAATTTAAAAAGAAATACAACTATGAGGTACCCTGGCATATTACTGGCAACGTTAGGATTGTTTGTTTTAGGCAGCATTCATATCACTCTGGCCCAGACGTTATCGTCCAATACGGTCAAGTACAAACTTACCTACAACAAAACAACCGAGGTATATACGGTTTGGGTGCATCCGGACTATAACACGCCCAATGCCAATAACCCCGGAACTAACGAGCTTTCGGCCACCGCCCAGGTATCGCTCAAAGTACCCAAGTCCTTTGTAATTCAAAACATTACAGACATTCTTGGTTTCTGGCAGAAAGATCCGCGAAAACTGGGAGACCCGGCCCTTGATCCGGATCTAGCCAACGAGACCTACGATTCTGAGGCCCGCTACTACGCCATTGGGAAAGCCCCTATCGAGTCCGACCTGGGCAAATTTACGGTGGGTGATTCGGTAGCCCTGTTTACTTTCAAAGGCAACGGTTGTCAGGGCCCCGTCAGTATTCTTGACCCTACCGATCCCTTTATTGCAGCCGCTTTTAACGCTGCTTCGCTCAATGTTCGTGGTAGTTTTTATTCCCGTTCGGGCCAGACAGGCGGAGGCAACGAGATACCCAGAGAACAGTTTATTGCAAAGAAAGGACCCGATGCATTCTGCGGTGACAATGCGCAAATTGGTATCTCTAAGCGCGTCGTCAGTGTCATTAACAATAACAATGGCAGCTACAATATAACATTCCGATTAAAAGCGGTCAATAGTGGCGGAGTGGCGCTTACCAATGTGCAGATTTTCGATACACTGAGCAAGGCATTTCCCCTGCCAACTACGTACAGCCTGGTCGGTGGCGTCACCACTACGCCGGCGGTTCCGGTCAATACATCCTACACCGGTACAGGCACTAACACTAGCCTGCTTGCAGGGACATCTGGCTTAGCGGTAAGCGATTCGATAATGATAAATTTCACGGTACGGGTCGTAACTGCTTCAGGTAGCTTTCAAAACATCGCCTGGGCGCAGGGGTCCGCCAACGGCACACTGGTAAGAGACAAGTCAACCGATGGTAATTCCGCCGATCCGGACCAGAATGGTACCCCCGGCAACAATGGCCTCCCTACTCCTATTGTGATCAACCAAACGGGCGATCTGGCGCTTTTCACCAGCGTGAGCAACAAACTCCCCCAGGTAAATGACAATGTGACGATTAGGGTAGTGGTAAAAAATCAGGGGCAAGTCATTGCCACCGGAGTAGAGGTTAAGGATGTGTTGCCAGTAGGCCTTGATCTGCTCAGTCCCGCTGGCGCCGGGAGCTACACCGCAGGTACCTGGACAATCGGTACCATAGCGGTAGGTGACTCGGCTGAGCTCTTTCTGACGGTGAAGGTGGTATCTATGGGTGTGCAGTACTACACGGCGGAAGTATCAAAAATGAACGAGTCAGACGTAGATTCGAGCCCCAACAATGGGATAGAAACCGAGGATGACTTTGGCCGTACCTGCGTCAGCGCCCCGATTACGCTCTGTTCGAGCCAGGCGGTAGAGATTGCGGTGCCGACCGGCTTTACCAACGTCCAGTGGTTCAAAAACAATTCGCCGATTCCGAACGCTACCAGTGCAAAGCTTACTGTCATCGCCGCCGGTTCATATACCTTCACTTCTACCAATTCTACCTGCCCTACGGGTGGATGCTGTCCTGTAATTGTGGAAGAGGTAGACTGCTGTCCCGTACAGGTATGCGTGCCGGTGGTCATTACCCGCACCAAGCGCAATGCAGCAGGCTCTCAGCCTTAGTAGCTGGGTAGGTACGATTTCGATTTCAAACAAAAAAGCCTCCCCGGCCGTACGGCCGGGGAGGCTTTTTTGTTGCTTGTTATCCGTTATCCGTTATCCGTGCCACGGTTTTGAACCGTGGCACGGGTCTATCTACTGACAAAGTACCTTACTTCAACGAATTGATCCAGGCCGCAATTTTCAGCGCCTCATCCTTAGGTACCTGGGGCATGGCCGCCATGGGGGTAGCGTAGTCGGGCCAGTTCTCAGGCTTGGGGTTATAGATCAGATCCACAATCTGCTCGTTGGTGTAGTTACGCTTGGCCACATCCTTGTAGGATGGGCCAACCACCCGCTTGTCGGCCGCGTGGCAGGCCAAACAGGTGTTGCGCTGCAGCAGAGGTTTCACCTCCTCAAATGTCGGGGCTTTGTCGCTGGCCACAGCGGTGGTCCGCTGGTTCTTGCCGTCGGGTGATACCAGATCCATGGTAGACTTGGCATCCGCAGCCGCCCTGGCCTCGCCGGAGCGGGTGGTGGTCAGTTCAGCCAGTTTCAGCTTCTCGCCCGTAGGAATGTTGTTCAGGGTGTAGTAGGCTGAAGGGTGCACCAGCGAGTAGTACGTATTAGCCGCCCGGATCCCGCTCAGGTCGAGGTGGTGGATGTAGTACTTGCGCAGGTTGTCTACCACGATGCGTACCGTTTTGCCATCTTCCGAGATCTTCACCCCTTTCACGGGTACCTGCTCCGTGTTGGTGGGCGGACTGCCGTACACAGCGTGGTACTTGTACAAAAAGCTGCTAACCACGTAGTTGTTAAGATTCTCAGCCGACTTGCGGTCAACGGGCATGGTAAAATTCACTTCAAAGCCATCCGGCTTAGCCTTCACGGTGTACATTTCGAAGGGAAGCTTGCCATTCCACACCACGCGCTGCAGGCCCTGGTTGGCATCACCGGCCGAGCCCCAGCCGCGGTTGGTTTCGCCCACAAACATGGAGCCATCCTTGGCAAAGGTCATCCGGAGTACGCCCGATTGAAAATTGGAGCGGAAATCAATGGCGGCTCCCTGGTACTCGCCGTTTACTTTTTCCAGCACCACGCGCATGATCTTGCTTTGTCCCTGGTCTCCCACAAAAAACTGACCGGCAAAAGGGCCAAACTTGCCCTGCGTGTCATCCTTGATTATCTCGGCCGTCGAAATACCGTGGATACCGTAGGGAAGCCATACCGCCGGCAGTTGTACCGACTCAGGGTATTTTTCCTTTAACTCGTACAAAAAGCGGGGATTTTTTTGGTTCGGGTCGTTTTCGGGTTTGATGTAGCGACCGTTGGCGTCTTTCACCTGCTGATTGTCCATCTCGGCAAAAAACTGCTTTTCCGTAAGCTTTACGGGTGAGTTAGGCATATTGGCCCATTTCAAACCGGCCGGATGTCCCATAAAGCCCCCTTTTTTTACCTGCCAGATACCACCCGATCCCATCCAGTCGCCCTGGTTGTCGGTGTAGAACAGCTCGCCGTCCAGCATACTGATACCTGCGGGTGAGCGCACACCGGTAGCGTAAGGCTCAAACTTCCCCTCGGGCGTAATGCGGAAAATCCAGCCGCGACCCGGCACGCGGCTTTCGCCCCGCCACCACTCCTCGTCGCCGAAGGCTACGTTGCCACTCACAAAAAAGCTACCGTCGGGCGCAATCTTGGGTCCGAACGAGTACTCGTGGTAGTGG
>CATMVR010000585.1 GCA_950075905.1 uncultured Persicitalea sp.
GTGTGCTCTTCCGATCTTGGAGGCTTTCATAAAGCCATACCCAAAAAGGATTTCATAAACTATGATCATTCCAAAAACAGAGGATTCTTTTTTGTAAAAAAATACCCCGCCCGCTAACACCCCCTACCGCCCCGGCAACGCAATCACCCGCGCGGCCTCCTTCCAATCTACATACTGATCCAGATCGCGCAGGGCAATTACTTTATAGTTGTTATCCCGCAGGTAGTTTAGGTACTCCTCAAAGAGCGCCGGTGGGGTAGTCACCCAGTCGTGGGCGTAGTCAGGTACGCCGTGGATGGTCAGGATCACGATCTTTCCGTATTTTGCTTCTTCCAGGCCTTTCAAAATTACCTCCCGGTTATCTTTTAATGTAGTGTAGCTTGGTATCAGATAGGGATGATCCCGCGTCGGGTCATAGGCCCGGTCGCCGCCAATGCGGGCAAAGTGGTAGTCTTTTTCGCCCAGTACCTCGTAGGCCTGGGGGTGAATGGCGTAGCCGGGGTAGGCAAAATTGACAGGCTTTGGTATACCATACGCAGCGCAGCGCGCTTCCAGCGCATCCAGTTCGCCAATAAGCTGATCCTTGGTTAGCTTGCCTACGTGCTTGTGCGTAAGGGTATGGTTAGCTACCTCAAACCCCATTTTATCCAATTGTTTTATCTGCTCCCAGCTCATGTACTTCTGCTTGTCGGCAAAGTCGGGCGGAAACTCGCAGACAAAGAAAGTACCCCCAAAGCCATACTTCTTTAATAAGGGTGCCACGGCCGTGGCGTGGGTACTTACACCGTCGTCGAAGGTCAGTACCACGAGTTTGTCAGGAATTGAGCGGCGGATGATCTGGGCAAGACCTAGTCCGGGTACCAGTAGAAGAAGTAAGAGAGTAAAGCCGAGGCGCATAGAGACAAGGGTATGTTTCCTATGTACAGGAAAGACAAGGCAAGGTCGGATTATAACCGTGAAGAGTGTGATGAATACCGTTTTCACCCGGTTCCAACATAAATTAAAGCACCTGCTTGTAATTCAAATTGTTAAGCTCTATATTTGCAGTCCCATTTTCAGGTGGGACAGCTATTTTATTGTGTAAAATACTGAAAATCAATAATAAATCTTTTTTGTTAATCGTGGATACGTTAAGCTACAAAACCATCTCGGCGAACAAAAACACAGTGAAAAAGGAGTGGGTCGTAGTGGATGCGAAGGACCTTGTGCTTGGCCGTTTGGCGAGCGAAGTGGCCAAAATCATCCGTGGCAAGAATAAGCCCGACTTTACCCCTCACGTTGACTGTGGTGATAACGTGATCGTTATCAACGCCGACAAAATCAAATTGACTGGCCAGAAAATGACCGACAAAGTGTACGTCCGTCACACGGGTTATCCCGGAGGTCAGCGTTTTCAGACCCCTCGCGAGTTGCTCAGCAAGCACCCCGAGCGTGTGATCGAAAAAGCGGTAAGAGGTATGCTCCCCAAAAATCGCCTGGGTCGCCGCCTGTTTACCAACCTGTTTGTGTACGCTGCTGCGGAGCATCCGCACGCGGCTCAGCAGCCCAAAGAAATTAAGTTGTAAGTCCAAAAGACAACCTACACATGGAAGTTATCAACACAATTGGTAGAAGAAAAACCGCCGTGGCGCGGATCTACATGACCCCCGGCAAAGGGGAGATCAAGGTGAACGGTCGGGACTACAAGGAATACTTTCCGTTTGAAGTACATCAGATTGTAGTTCAGCAGCCCTTCACTACCCTGAACAATGGCGAGAGCTACGACATCAAGGTGAACGTACGTGGCGGTGGCGTAACCGGACAGGCCGAAGCGGCCCGGATGGCTATTTCCCGCGCCCTCGTTGAATACAACGCCGAGAACCGTCCTGCTTTGAAGAAAGAAGGATTCCTGACGCGTGATCCCCGTATGGTGGAGCGTAAGAAGTACGGTCGTCGGAAGGCACGGAGAAGATTCCAGTTCTCGAAGCGTTAATATCAGCTACTGGCTTTCGGCCATCGGTTTTCGGCTTGCAGAGTGCCTATCAGAAATACCATTTCTGAACAGACCCCTAAAAAAGCTGATTGCCAATAGCTGACCGCCGACAGCTAACAAAGTCCAGGCAGTACTTATCGTGCCCGATGTGCTGTGCTGCGTAGTAATTTTAAAAACTTATTTATCTCATTAATTTTCGAAAATGGCACAGATAGAATATAAAGACCTATTGGACGCCGGTGTGCATTTTGGCCACCTTACCCGTAAGTGGGATCCCCGGATGGCGCCGTACATCTTCATGGAGAAGAACGGCATCCACATCGTGGACCTGAACAAGACCCTCAGCTGCATGGAGCAGGCGGAAGCTGCGCTGAAAGCAATCGTACGTTCCGGACGTAAGATTATGTTTGTAGCTACCAAGAAGCAGGCGCAGGAGATCGTAACCGAAGAGGCAAAACGTCTGAAGATGCCCTACGTGACCGATCGTTGGCTGGGTGGTATGCTTACCAACTTCGGAACCATTCGCAAATCGCTCAAAAAGTTGCAGAGCCTCGAAAAGATGCTCAAAGACGAAACCACGGTTAACAACATAGCGAAGCGCGAAAGATTGATGCTTACCCGCGAGCAGGAAAAACTGAACAGAGTGTTAGGTGGTGTAGCTGACCTGACCCGTCTGCCAGCGGCCCTGTTTATCGTAGACGTAAAGCGGGAGCACATTGCGGTTTCAGAAGCCCGTCGTTTGGGTATTCCCGTGTTCGCTATTTGCGACACTAACTCCAACCCTGATCTGGTAGATTTCCCGATCCCGGGCAACGACGACGCCTACAAGTCTATTTCTCTGCTGACCCTGGCGATTGGGAAGGCCATTGAGGAAGGCTTGATGGAGCGTAAGCAGGATAAGGACGATCAACGCCTGGCCGAAGAGGAAGAAGCCAAACGCGCCAGCGATCAGCGCGGTGAAGGTGAAGGTGAAGCCGAAGAGGCTCCCCGTGCTGCGGTAGAAGAAAGCGACGAAGACTAAGCCGACACAACGGTGGCGTACGGTTCAGATCCTAACTATTCGTAGTCCAATCTGAATATAGATGAGTAGCCCGTAGCCTCCCCGCTATGGGCTACTGTATTATTAAAATAAGGGTAACATAGGTATACGTACTTTTACCCTAACGTTTTTGACTCAAAACAATACCATTCATTAACTGAACAAACAGATCATGGCAATTACTGCGCAAGACGTAAACAAACTCCGCCAAATGACCGGCGCCGGAATGATGGACTGTAAAAAAGCCCTTACCGAAGCGGATGGCGATTTTGATAAAGCAGTGGATATTCTGCGTAAGCAGGGACAGAAAGTAGCCGCCAAGCGTGCAGATAACGCTACCTCTGAGGGTACCGTACTGGTGCATATCAGCGAAGACGGTACTACCGGTACGCTGGTAGCCCTGGCGTGCGAAACCGAGCCCGTTTCGAACGTAGAAGATTTTAAAAACCTGGCTCAGACTATCCTGGATACCGCAGTGGCTACCAACGCTACTGATAAGGAAACCCTGCTGGCTACTCCCGCTGGTGACGGCCGGTCTTTGAATGATCATATCGTAGACCTGGTAGGTAAGCTGGGTGAGAAACTGGACGTAGTGGCTTACGAAAGCCTGACGGCCGATGAGGTAGTTTCGTACATTCACTCCAATGGCAAGTTGGGCGTACTGGTAGGATTTACCGGTGCTAATGGAACCGACCTGTCTGACCTTGGCAAAGACGTAGCGATGCAGATTGCCGCTATGAAGCCCGTTGCGGTCGATAAGGACGGCGTAGATGCCGCTACCATCGAGCGCGAGATAGAAGTAGGGAAAGATCAGGCTCGGGCCGAAGGAAAACCCGAAGCTATGCTCGAGAAAATCGCCATGGGC
>CATMVR010000586.1 GCA_950075905.1 uncultured Persicitalea sp.
AAGAAACAATGCCTCCAACAACCAGGACAACGACTGGGCGATGCTTCGTCTGGCCGACGTACACCTGATGCGCGCCGAGGCGAAATTCCGTAAGGGTGATGTAGCCGGTGCTTTGGCCGACATCAACCCCATCCGTGCGCGGGCCGGTGTGGCTCCAATGACTGCATTGACGCTCGACAATATTCTCGAAGAGCGGGGTCGCGAGCTGGCCTGGGAGGGATGGCGTCGTAATGACCTGATCCGTTTCGGTAAGTTTACGCAAGTGGGAGGCAAGTTTACCAGTAAGTTTATGGTGAATCCCGCACCCCATACAACCATCTTCCCGATTCCTCAGCAGCGGATCGATACCAACCCCGGGCTGGTGCAAAACCCTGGTTACTAAAACTAAAGAGTACAGCTCATAGGCGGCAAGGGGGGTCAGAGACTCCCCTTGCTTTTTTATACTACGGGGATATACCTGAGCGTATTATTGTTAATTTTGCATTTTAGAAATTACCCCAAATCAGTATGCGCATTTTATTTTGGGGAGTTATGGGGGCATTCCTGATTCTGTCAGGCTGCCAACGCTCCACCGATAAACAGCTCTTTGAAGCCTTACCCTCCTCCGAAACCGGACTCGATTTTGAAAATAAGATCCTGGATAAGAAAGAGTTGAATATTTTTAACTACCGCAATTTCTACAATGGCGGTGGTGTGGCAATTGGGGATATCAATGGCGATGGCCTGGCAGATGTGTACGCTACCTCTAACTTTGAAACCAATAAGCTTTTCCTTAATCAGGGCGACTGGAAATTTGAAGACATCACGCAAACGTCAGGTGTAGGCGGCAACAAGGCCTGGTCTACCGGAGCTACCTTTGCCGATGTGAACGGCGATGGCCTCATGGACATTTACGTATGCAACGCGGGCAATATCAAAGGCGATAGCCGGGGCAATGAACTCTTTATAAACCAGGGAAATGGTGCCGACGGTATTCCGCGCTTCAAGGAAATGGCCGTTGCCTACGGCTTGCAGGACGGTGGCTTTTCTACCCACGCCGCCTTCTTCGACTACGATCGCGACGGGGATCTGGATATGTACCTGCTCAACAACAGTTTTACGCCGGTGGATAAGCTCGCCTACCAAAATATCCGGGACATGCGCGATGGCCTGGGAGGCGACAAACTCTTCCGCAACGACGGTAAGCGCTTCACCGATGTAAGCGAGGAGGCCGGTATCTTTGGAAGCCTGATCGGCTTTGGCCTGGGTATTACCATTGGCGATGTCAACAACGACAACTGGCTGGACGTGTACATCTCCAACGATTTCTACGAGCGCGATTATCTTTACATTAATCAGCAGGACGGCACCTTCAAAGAGTCGCTGGAAAGCTACATGCCCCACATCAGCCTCTCCTCCATGGGGGCCGATATTGCCGATATCAACAACGACGGCAACCTGGACATTTTCGTGACCGACATGCTGCCCGAGAGCGATCAGCGGCTCAAAACTACTTCCGTTTTTGAAGGCTATGAACTGACCGAACTCAAAAACAGCCGCGACTACTGGCACCAGTACATGCGCAATATGCTGCATCTCAACAATGGCAATGGTACCTTCACCGAAGTAGGGCAGCTGGCCGGAGTGCATGCCACCGACTGGAGCTGGGGAGCCCTGATTTTTGATATGGACAGCGACGGGCAAAAAGATCTTTTTGTGGCCAATGGAATCATCAAAAACCTTACGGATCAGGATTACGTGGCTTTTCTGGCCGATCAGAACAATATACAGGCTATGATCGAGGGGCGCATGAAGTTTGATTACCGCGAGTTTGTGGATATGATCAGCTCGACCCCCATTCCGAATTACGCTTTTCGCAACAAGGGCAACCTGGCTTTTGAAAATATGGCCAAAAACTGGGGCCTGGGTAAGCCAGGCTTTTCCAATGGCTCGGCCTACGGCGATTTGGATAACGACGGCGACCTGGACCTGATCGTCAATAACAATAACGATATGCTGGGCGTCTACCGGAACTTCTCGGTGGAACGTTTTAAGAAGCACTACCTGCGGGTAAAGCTGGAAGGGCAGGGTGCCAACCCTGATGCCATCGGGGCCAAGGTATTTCTGTACCAGAAAGGAGCATCGCAGTATTTACAGCAGATGCCCAACCGCGGATTTCAGTCGTCAAGTGACCTTACCCTTGTTTTTGGCCTGAACGCTAGCCCTGCCATCGACTCGCTGGTAGTGATCTGGCCGGATGACCGCAAGCAACTGCTGCGCTCTCCCGGGGCAGATACCACCCTCACGCTTCGGCAAAGCAACGCCAACGCTACCTGGAAGGCACCCGTGCTCCCGGAGGTGAAACCGGCGATTAAGGACATTACGGCTACGGCCGGCCTCACCTTTACGCATAGGGAAAACGACTTTGTAGACTACTACCGCGACGGGCTCCTGAAGCAGAAATTCTCAACCCAGGGCCCGGCTCTGGCCGTGGGTGATGTGAACGGCGATGGCCTCGACGACGTCTACTTTGGGGGCGCGGCGGGTCAGAAAAGTCAGCTCTTTGTGCAGAATGACAGTGGCAACTTTCGGCTGGTGGTCCAGAATAGCTTCGATCCGGCCATTGCTTCCGAAGAGGTAGCCGCCCTGTTTTTTGATGCCGATGGCGATAAGGATCTTGACCTGTACGTGGTCATGGGCGGAAATGAGTTTGTGGAGTCAGATGCCAACCTGATGGATCGCCTGTATCGCAATGACGGCAAAGGAAACTTTACCTACGACCCCCAGGCCATACCGCAGCTTTTTGATAGCGGTGCCTGCGCCACAGCCGCCGATTTTGACAAGGATGGCGACCTGGACTTGTTCGTGGGTACCCGGCTTGTGCCGGGCCAGTATGGATACGATCCGAAGAGTCGGTTGCTGGTCAATAATGGAAAAGGAATTTTCTCTGATCAGTCCAAAAACAAAATGTCGCAACTAGCCGACCTGGGTATGGTTACCGACGCCCGCTGGGAAGATCTTGACAAGGACTCCTACCCAGATCTGGTCATTGTGGGCGACTGGATGCCCGTGACTATTTATAAAAATGAAAAAGGCAAAAGCCTGACCCGCTACGATATCCCTTCGCTCATGAAAAGTAACGGCTGGTGGAATTCGATTACGCCTACGGATATAGACGGAGACGGAGATACTGATTTTGTTTTGGGAAACCTGGGCAGGAACACCAAACTGGTGGCTTCTCAGGAAAAGCCCGCCCAGCTGTACGCCAATGATTTTGACCGGAACGGCTCGGTGGAGCAGATCATCACCTGCTACAATGCCGACGGTAAAAGCTACCCTATGGTATTGAAGCCCGATTTGCAGAAAGTGCTGCCCGTGATCAAGAAAAAATTCGTGAAGCATTCAGACTACGCCGGCAAAACCATTGACGAGCTGTTTACGTCTGATCAAATGCAAAATGTAGTAAAGAAGGTGGTGTACAATCCCAACACATCCGTCCTGATCAATAATGGCAGCCTGTCCTTCGAGCTGAGGTCCTTACCGGTTGAGGCCCAGCTTTCTCCGGTTTTTGGAACCATAGCCCTGGATTACAATGGAAACAGGGAGCAGGATTTGCTGCTGACCGGGAATTTTTACGATGTACTTCCGGAGATCGGGCGTTACGATGCCAACCGTGGCCTGCTGCTCGAAGGAGTGGGCAAAGGAAAATACCGATCGGTATTACCCTCTCAGTCGGGTTTTCAGGTACAGGGACAAGTACGGAAAATGCGCCTGGTGCGCGGGGCCAACGGTCGGCAAATGCTGGTTCTGGCCAAAAACAATGACAGCGCCCAGGTGTTTCTGCTGCCGGAGGTTGCCGGTACTATCATTCAATAATCTTTGAAACAGACAC
>CATMVR010000587.1 GCA_950075905.1 uncultured Persicitalea sp.
AGCTGACGTTGGTATCGATGTAGAGCCCCTCTACCTGATGGAACACGCAGTGGGCGCGGGCCGAAATGGCCTCATTGCGAAACACCCGGCCGGGCATAATCGACCGGATCGGGGGCTTTTTGTGCTCCATGAGCCGCACCTGCACATTGGAGGTGTGGGTACGCAGCAGTACGTCATCTTTTACCTCCCCGGTGCTTTTCTCGATGAAGAAGGTATCCTGCATTTCGCGGGCGGGGTGGTTGGCCGGGAAGTTCAGGGCGCTGAAATTGTACCAGTCGGTTTCGATTTCGGGGCCGTCGGCTACGTTGAAACCCATGCGCTCAAAGATCTCAATGATGCGCCGGCGCACAATGGTGAGCGGGTGCAGGCTACCGGCCTGATTGGGAACTACGGGCAGGGTGAGGTCTACGGCGGGGCCGGACGAATCGGCACCGGTTTCTTCGAGCCGGGTAGAGAATTCCTGAAAGCGCTCCTGCGCGCGATTTTTCAGCGTATTGAGCTCCTGGCCCACGGCCCGGCGCTGCTCCTGAGGTATGTTTTTCAGATGCTCAAAGAGCTCGGTAACTGCCCCTTTTTTACTGATAAATCGCAGTCGGAAAGATTCCAGCTGCTCTTTACTATCTACATGACTCTGGTCGATTTCGGCGAGAAGTTCCTGAACCCGTTCGGTAAGCATATGAATAGAGACTAGGGAAATAATGATTTGGGAAGCAAAGATAGAGAAAGTTTGGGCCACGCACCAACGCGAAGAAGCCTCAACTACGCATGGTTCCTGAAAAAAAGAAAGCATGAAGGACGTATAACAAGGAAAAAGTCACCTCATTTTATATGCGTAAAACTACGTGTTTTAGTAAGTGGCGATACGCCTTTTTGATTTTTGTGAAAATTTCAACTACTTGTAATTCAGTGAGTTGAGATAAAATAAGTAGTTTTACGCACTTTTTTGCTGCCGCGTAATCATCTAAATTTGACTTATCGAATCCAAAGAACCAAACACACTTGACATTATGCAAACCTTCACCAAAGTATCGTCCAGCTCAGTTCCTGCCACGCAGGAGATCGCCGTTCATTTGTTAGGCCAGACCCTCTGGCTTAAGCCCGAAGATATCACTTGCCTGGAAGGAGAAGGCAACTATACATTTATATATACCTGCCGTGGTAAGCGCTACCTGGTATCCAAGACGCTCAAGAACCTGACCGAGCACCTGGATAAAAGTTTTCTGCGGGTGCATAAATCGTACATGATCAATACCGACTATATCGCCGAGCGTATCGACGACGACCGGATTATCCGGATGTCCTGCGGGAAAGAAGTAGCCGTTTCGCGCAGGAAGACCAAAGAAATTTCTGATATCCTCGATAGCTTCGATACCCGCATCAGCGCCTGACGCCGAGGAAAAAATAAAGACTTCATTTTTAGTGGGTTAAATCGCTGAACAGCAGCCGTCGCTTGAACGATGGCTGCTTGTTTCGTTTAGGGCCGTAGTTAGATTTGGCGCAGAGCTTCTTTTTATTGACAAAACTGTACGGAAGAAACAGGTTATTCCAAACTATTTTTATTCAGGTTGACCCAGGGCCGTCAGGGAAAGCACCCTAAATGATGGTCAATATCCAGGGAGATACGGCCCAGGCCGTATCTCAAGAACACAATACCCCCCAAGCACATGAAACGCTACTGCCTGTCGCTCGATCTGAAAGACGATCCCGCCCTGATCAAAAAGTACAAATGGCACCACGCTCCCGAAAATCAGTGGCCCGAGATCAACGCCACCATCCGGGCTACGGGCGTGGAGGCTATGGAGATTTATCTGTTTGGCAACCGGATGTGCATGATCATGGAGACCACCGATGACTTTACCTTTGTCCGCATGGATGAGATTTACCAACAGACACCCCGGACCCAGGAGTGGGAGGAGTTGATGTGGGGCTTTCAGCAGCCACTGCCCGGCGCTAAGCCGGGTGAAAAATGGGTGCTGATGGAAAAAATCTTTACCCTTCCCTAACTTTACATTCGAACTACCTTCTAACTGTTTTTCCAGTGAATAAAATACTGAAAGTACACCCCTCTGACGACGTCGTAGTAGCGCTGGCGGACCTGAAAAAAGAAGAAGAACTGGCGCTGGATGGGGAAGCCTACGCGCTGGCCGAAGATATACCCGCCAAGCACAAGTTTGCCGCCCGCGACTTTGCCCCCGGCGACGAAATACACATGTATGGCGTGCTGGTAGGAAAAGCGCAGAGCGCCATTCCGAAGGGAAGCTGGCTCACGACGTTCAATGTCAAGCACGCGGCGAGCCCGATGACGGTGCGCGATACGCAGTTTGCCTGGATGGCCCCCGACGTTGCGAAGTACGCCAACACTACCTTTAATGGCTTTCATCGCAGCGATGGGAGCGTGGGTACGGCCAACTACTGGCTGGTGGTACCTCTGGTGTTTTGCGAAAACCGCAACATCCTGGCCCTGAAAGAGGCACTGACTAAGGCCCTGGGCTACGAAGCCGCCACGCCCTATCAGGATAAGGTGGAAAAAATTCTGGACATGCTGGCGCAGGGGCAGGAGGGGGCTATTCTGGAAAGTACCCTGCCCAGCGCTACCAAAAAGCGCCCTACCTCTTCCGTTTTTCCGAACGTAGATGGCATCAAGTTCATTACCCATCAGATGGGCTGCGGCGGTACCCGGCAGGATTCCCGCGCGCTTTGCGGCCTGCTGGCCGGGTACATCACCCATCCTAACGTAGCCGGGGCCACGGTACTGAGCCTGGGCTGCCAGAATGCCGAGGAGACTACCCTCCTGGAAGAAATCGAAAAGAGGGTACCCGGCTTTGACCGGCCGGTGCATATCCTGAACCATCAGACCCTGGGCAGTGAGGAAGAGGTACTGGATCTGGCCCTGAAACAAACCCTGCTAGGACTGAAACAAGCCAACGAATCTGTGCGCGAAGAGGCACCCCTTTCCAAACTGACCGTGGGCCTTGAATGCGGCGGGTCGGATGGCTTCTCGGGTATATCGGCTAATCCCACGCTAGGTTACTTCTCGGACATGCTGGTAGCCTTACAGGGCAAGGTGATTCTATCAGAATTTCCTGAGCTGTGCGGCGTGGAGCAGAACCTGGCCGATCGCTGCGTGGATCGCCCTACGGCAGAGCGCTTCTCCCATCTGATGAGTACGTACAGTCAGCGGGCTACGGCGGCGGGGTCGGGCTTTGACATGAACCCCTCCCCCGGCAACATCAAAGACGGGCTCATTACTGATGCTATCAAGTCGGCCGGGGCGGCCAAAAAGGGGGGTACCTCGCCGGTGGTGGATGTGATCGACTACCCCGAAAAGGCTACCAAGCCGGGCCTGACGCTGCTCTGTACCCCCGGTAACGACGTGGAGTCTACTACGGCCGAGGTGGGATCGGGGGCCAATGTGGTGCTCTTCACCACCGGACTGGGTACCCCCACGGGCAACCCCATCGCTCCCGTGGTGAAGGTAGCAAGCAACACGCGGCTGTTCGATAAAATGCACGATATCATGGACTTCAACACCGGCGATATCATCGAAGGCAAGGAGACCATCGAGGCCGCCGCCGAGCGCCTGCTGGACTACGTGATTGCCGTAGCGAGCGGCGAAGCCACGGTAAAAGCCGTGCTCAACAATCAGGACGATTTCATCCCCTGGAAGCGGGGAGTTTCTTTGTAAAGAAATTGAAAGGGAATTTACAGGATAGAAGAAGGGACCTGATAGTTTAACAAGTAATAAAAAGCTAGCAGCCTAAAAAAGCTAATAGCTAACCACCTAATAGCTAACAGCTATGCACATTGATTCCCACCAGCATTTCTGGCAGTACGACCCAGCGCGGGATGCCTGGATTGACGAAAC
>CATMVR010000588.1 GCA_950075905.1 uncultured Persicitalea sp.
CGAGCTGAGGCTCACGGATGCGGCCTCTATCCGGAAGGGTGGCAAGTCCGGTGCTTTCTTCGTAGCGGGCAACCCAGACATGAGTCGCTTTCTGCAACGAATTCACCTGCCTTTGGAAGAAAAGGAGCACATGCCTCCCAAGGGGAAGTCGCAGCTTAGTCCGCAGGAAATGTCTTTGCTGGCACTATGGGTACGAGGCAATGCTCCCTTCAAGGGCAAGCTGACCGACCTTGCCAGTTCGGACTCCCTCCGGATAGCCGCCACGGCGTATCTGGCACCCCGCACCACTACCGAAGAGGTCTTCGATTTTGCGGAAGCCGACGAAGAAACAATCCAAAAGCTTAACAATGACTACCGTACAGTAGCGCCGCTGGCTATCAACTCCCCGGCCCTGTCCGTCAATATCTACAACCGGAACGCCTTCACCCCGCAGCAACTCGACGAGCTGGAAGCCATTCGGGAGCAGGTGGTGCATCTGAACGTTGCCAAAATGCCCGTCACCGATGCGGAGTTGAAAACCATTGCCCGGCTGAAAAACCTGCGAAAACTTAACCTGAATTTCACGGACGTAACCCCGGCCGGACTGCGCGAGCTGGCTGCTCTGCCGCATCTCGAAACGCTCACCCTTGCCGGCACCTCCATGAAATACCAGGAACTGTCTGCGCAGCTAGGTACCTTGAAAGCCCTGAAAAACATTACGCTATGGAATACGGGTCTGACCCCATCGGAGATCGACAAGCTCAGTACCTCCCACCGCCGGATTGCCTTCATCAAAGGTTTTACCGATGATGGTAAAAATTTATTGCAGCTTAACCCACCGCAGGTGCGCAATGCCTCGCTGGTCTTTAACCAAACCCTGCCCGTGCAGCTTGTTCACCCCATCAAGGGCGTGGAAATCCGGTATACCACCGACAGTACCGAACCGGATAGCGTTACCTCCCCGGTCTTTACCGAAAAGACCCTGCGTGAGCACACGCACCTCACCGCCCGGGCCTACAAGGAGGGCTGGTACGGCAGCGAACCAATCGCCTTCGATTTCCTGAAAAACTCTTTCATTCCCGACAGCGTCCGGCTGCTGTATCCGCTCAACCGTGTGCATTTGGCCGAGGGAGCGCATACCTTCTTTGACGGCAAGCTGGGCGTCATCGGTGCCAACAACCCAGCCTGGGCCAACTTCTGGGCGGGCGTGCGAAACAATGACCTGGGACTAATCTCGGAGTTCAAGCAGCCAGTACAGATCTCTTCCGTCGGGCTGCATTACATGATCGAGGAGGATACGGGCATTTTCCCGCCCGAACTGGTGGAGGTATGGGGAGGTACCCATCCCGACCGCCTCAAACTACTCACGAAGTTTAAGCCCGCCCCACCAAAAAAGGGTGACAAACCGACCTTAAAACTGGCCGAAGGAAAATTCCCCAAGCAAGCCGTTACCTACCTGAAAATCGTGGCCAAACCCGTGAGTTCCATTCCCGACTGGCACCGGAGTAAGGGAAAGAAAGCGTTGCTGCTGGTGGATGAGATGTTTATTAATTAGCGGTCGGCGATTAGCAGTCGGCTTTTTTTTAGGTACCTTTAATGTCTGTGTCCGAACCTGGGGTCTGAGTTTTCTCAGAACCGGCTCGCCCAGATTTGTAATCAGGGCGGATATCTTCCAGCGTCTGCGACGCGACAAGTACTACCTTCCCAGCAATCTCCCCTTTTGAGTTTTCTCCAAGGAATAACTTACTTTGTCAATCAGGATTTAACCATACAACGCCTCCGGCTCTTCTTCATGCGGTTTCTGTACCTCAAAACCCTGCTGCACACCATCAAAAAATGCAGACAGCGCAGAATGACCTGATGCACCTAAAGCTATATCTTCCATAGTAACCTTTTGCACAAGGCAAAGGTATCGCTATCTTTGATAGCATAGTTTTAGCCTTACGGCTATGGTGAGAATACCATCAATGGCACCAATTTTGTAGATTCATACGTGTTAGAAAGATCGTTGAGCAAGCTTATGAAGAAGCTATTAGTGTTCCTGATGCTGGTTACAGGTCAAATAGCTTTTGCCCAGAGCTCTTCTATCACTGGTGAAGTCACAGCAAAAGATAGTGATGGATTACCCTCCGCTTCTGTTCTCCTGCTTCAAAAAAAGGATTCTGCTCAGGTTACCTATACCACCACTGATCTCCACGGATTATTTCAGATAGCGAATGTCAAAGATGGAGAATATATCCTCAAAGTAACGTTTGTGGGCTATGCTCCCTATTTTAAAAACCTAACGACTCCAGCTACCACCGATACCCTTACTCTGGGGAAAATCGAACTCCAGCCGGATGTCATCAACCTGGCCGAAGTAGTATTTATTGGTCAAAGAGAGGCTGTACTGATCAAGGAAGATACGGTTCAGTTCAATGCCGGATCGTTCAATACCCAGGCAAACGCCAACGTAGAGCAGTTATTAAAAAAGTTGCCGGGCGTGGAAGTGGAACGGGATGGGTCTGTGCGGGTTCAGGGCCAGAACGTAGAGCGGATTTTTATAGATGGCAAAGAGTTTTTTGGGGGCGACCTGCAGATGGCTACCAAAAACCTGCCCGCTGATGCCATAAGCGCCGTACAGGTAATAGATGATAAAACAGAAGAATCTCGTTTTTCTGGGATTGAAGACGGCCAGAGACATAAGGTGATTAACCTGACCTTAAAGGAAAAATGGAAGAAAATGGGATTTGGCAAAGCCATAGCGGGTGCAGGCACCTCCGACCGGTATGCAGTTCAGGGGAACTTTAACCGCTTTACCAATGACAATCAGTTTTCGGTTATGGGTACCAGTAACAACATAAATAATCAGGACCTGGGCTCGTTGGGAACGGGGGAAGAGGTGCCAAACGGGAGAGCAGTCACCCACCAGGGAGGCATTAACTTTTCGAAACAGTTTTCCAAAAAGACCAGGATAAACAGCAGTTATAAGATTGATTATACGGATGAAAAAGTCTTTACTGATGTAAACAGGCAAAACTTTCTGCCCGGAGGAACTGCCTTATACTACGAGAACAGCCAGCGGCGAAATAGCAGAAACAGGCATACTGCACTTGCCGGATTAGACTATAAAGCCGCCCGGAATTCTATCAAGATAACTACCTTTTTCAACTTCGCCAATGCCAACTCTCTTATGACCAACAGCCGGCAATCGTACTCGGTTGCCGATACATTAGTAAATGCGGGGGAACGAACTTCGGCTACCAGAAACCAGAATTACAACTTTAAAGGCAATGTGTTTTATGGGCATCGGTTCCGGAAGGCAGGCCGGGTTTTTACCGTGACAAATCAAATATCCGCGCTTCGGGTTAATGCAAATGGTAATGCTAACTCTTTTACCCGGTTCAGCGATGGCAAAGACGAAACCGTACGACAGCTGAATAAACAGGATAATACGGGTTTTGATTTTAATACACAGTTGGCTTACACCGAGCCATTAGGAAAGAAGCAGTACCTGCAGACTACCTATACCGTGACAAACCGGTCCTCGGAATCAGACCTGGTTGTCCATGACATCGTTAATGAAACCCGATTGTTCAATGCGGAGCAAAGCAGCCGGTTTAGCTCCGATTTTCTGTACCAGCAGGTAGGGCTTACGTACCGGCTAAGTGGAAAAAAATATAACCTTGCCGTTGGCTCTACGCTGCAGCAGTCGACGCTCTCCCGCCTGGTTCCGACCGATGGCGATGAAGTAAAGCGCACTTTTCAGAACGTGTTGCCGAAGACTACCCTGAATATCCGGATCAAAAAATCCACCCGGACCAGCCTTACCTATAGTACATCCGTTAGAGAACCGACTATCAACCAACTTCAACCGGTGTTGTCACGGTTC
>CATMVR010000589.1 GCA_950075905.1 uncultured Persicitalea sp.
GCGGCGGCAATTCCTTTTTGGGCAATAACAATCCCCTGTACGTAGTAGATGGCTTCCCGCTTACCGGGGGGATTGATTTTCTGAACCCGTCTGATATAGCTTCCATTGATATTCTCAAAGATGCCTCCGCCACGGCTATCTATGGCGCACGCGGGGCCAACGGCGTGGTAATCATCACTACCCGCCAGGGCAAGGAAGGCCGGAGCCGGATAAGCCTGGATTCCTATTACGGATTTCAAAACGCAGCCAAACGTTTCGACCTCATGAACGGCGCCCAGTACGCCGAAATTGCCAATGAACAATTAACCAACGACGGCAAAAAGCCGCAGTTTACAGGAAGTGACTTTGCCAATACCGATTGGCAGGACCAGATTTTTCAAACGGCCCCCATTCAAAACCACGTGCTGACACTATCTGGCGGAAATGCCAAGACCCGCTACTCGGTTTCGGGCAACTACTTTGCCCAGGATGGTATCATCCTCAACTCCGGCACTGACCGGGGCTCGTTTCGTTTCGGGCTGGATCAGGATGTCAGCAACCGGTTTTCGTTTTCTACGCATTTTGTAGGTACCCGGTTTACCTTCGATAACAACGGCGCCAATAACGGGCACCGGGGCAACAACATCCTTTCTGCGGCCATTGTGTCTCCTCCTACCGTACCAGTCTGGGATCAAAATGGCAACTATACCGATGTGGGTCCCTACTCCTTCAGCCCCAACGTCTTGCAACACCCCCTGTTGTTTAATGAGATATTGAACCAACAGAAAAGAACCAGCCTTCTGGCCGACTTTTCGGCTACCCTTAAAATTACGGACCGACTTTCGTTCAAAACACTACTGGGCACCGAGCAGGTATTCAACGAAGGCAATTTCTACTCACCTACCATCCTTAAGCAGTCCTCGCCGGGTGGAAACGCCAGCACCTCTTTCAATC
This sequence comes from uncultured Persicitalea sp., assembly GCA_950075905.1. Lineage (GTDB taxonomy): Bacteria > Bacteroidota > Bacteroidia > Cytophagales > Spirosomataceae > CATMVR01. Next base: position 934 of record CATMVR010000589.1, read on the forward strand.
GGGGCGTCTCCTATCTCAACGAGAACATCCTGACCTACACCCGGGGTTTTGACAACTCCTCGCTGAATGCGGTGGCGGGTTTTACCTGGCAAAACTCAACCAACTACTCCAACAGCCAGAGTGGTACCGGTTTCCTGAACGATATTCTGCAAAATAACAGCCTGGGCGCCGCGGAGGTCACCAACCCCAACTCGTCCGGCTATACCGAGTGGGCTTTGCTTTCCTGGCTGGGTCGCGTCAACTACTCGTTGATGGATAAGTTCCTGTTTACTGCCAGTGCCCGGGCCGACGGCTCCTCCCGCTTTGGGGCCAACAATAAGTGGGGTTTCTTCCCTTCTGGTGCTTTTGCTTATAAGCTCTCCGAAGAGGCTTTCATGAAAAACATCAAGTCGATTTCTTCCATGAAACTCCGGGTAAGCTACGGCGAAACGGGCAGTACTACCCTCTCTCCCTTCCAGTCGCTGAATCGCCTGGGTACCAACCGGGCTACCTTTGGCAAAACGGACGTCATAGGCTTTGCTCCCGTAGCCCTGCCCAACGACAACCTGAAATGGGAAACCACCGCCCAGTTCAATGTAGGCCTGGATGCCGGACTTTTCAACGAACGGGTACGGGTTACACTGGACTACTACAAGAAAACCACTACCGACCTTCTGGCGCAGGTAACCCTGCCCGGATCAGCGGGTTTTAACTCCATTGTCACCAACCTGGGAGAGATACAAAACAGTGGCTTTGAACTGGGCATTGGTGCCGACCTCGTCGACAAGGCCTTCAAGTGGGATATTTTCGCCCAGATGTCTACCAACAAAAATGAGGTCATTGACATTGGAGGAAGTGATATATTTGGTAGTGGGATCAGCCTGCCCTTTGGATCGTCAATCAACATAGCCCGCGAAGGGCAGCCGCTCGGTCTCTTCTACGGTTTCCAGGAGGATGGTCTGGATGAAAAAGGCCAGATAAAGTACAAGGACCTCAACAACGATGACGCCATCACCAACAGTGACCAAACCATCATCGGCAACCCCTACCCCGACTATATTTTCAGCATCAATAATAATATAAGCTATAAAAACTTCGAGCTGAATGTCTTCCTCGAAGGTACCCAGGGCAACGATCTGTTTTTTGCTACCGGTGGCTCCATCAGCAACTCCTTCAATACGGGAGAGAATCAGCTGGTGGATGTGTACAACAACCGGTGGCGCCCGGACAGCCCCAACCCCAATGCACTCTACCCTAAGATCAGCGTTGGCTCAAACTTCCGGGTGTCTGACCGATTCGTGAAGGATGGGTCGTACATGCGGATCAAGAATATCCGGCTGGCCTACAACGTCCCCGTCGCTGATCTGAACATGAAATGGATCCAGGGGATTCAGCTGTACGCCAGTGCCCAGAACCTCCTGACCGTTACGACCTATCCCGGCCTTGACCCTGAGGTGAATACTCGATCCAGCACCGGCGACCTGCGCATCGGCATTGACGAAACGGGCTATCCGGCCGCCCGGACGTTCACTTTTGGCCTCAAACTCGGATTTTAAATCACGAACTCAACCTTTTCTGTACCCATGAAACGAATATTCATATTACTCTTACTGAGCTGTTTTTTCTTCCAGTGTGAAGACGCCCTGGTAGAAACCCCCAAAAGCTTTATTGCCAAGAGCAATTTCTATAAAACAGCCGAGGACGCCAATGCCGCCCTGACGGCCGTGTATGGTTCGATGGGCAATGGTTCTTTCCCCACCATCTGGTTTATGTCGCTGCTGGAGAACCGCTCTGACTACTCCGATGGCCGGGGAAGCCAGCAGACCATCAGTGTGATGGATAAACCTCTCGACAACACCAATCAGTCCCGGGCCTTTTCTGCCTGGAATGAAATATACCGGGGGATCAACCGCGCCAATGCCGTATTGGATAATGTACCGGCTATTCAGATGGACGAAATCCGGAAAAAGCAGATTATTGCCGAGGCAAAATTTCTGCGGGCCTTTTTTTACAGTAACCTGGTAAAGTACTGGGGTGGAGTACCCATTCGGGATAAGGAACTTACCGATCTGTCGCAGGTACCTGCCCCGCGTAGACCCGCTAAGGAAGTATGGGACTTCGTCAAGGCCGACCTTATGGCCGCTATTCCTGATCTGGCCAATTCGGTTACCGCCAACCAAAGCGGCAGGGCCACCTCCTGGGCCGCCAAAATGCTGCTGGCCGATGCCTACCTGACTACCGAAGAATGGGCCAAAGCCAAAGAACTGGCCGATGACGTGATCAAAAACAGCCCGTACCAGTTGGTGGAGATCAAACAACCCGATGACTACCTGACAAAAATGTATGGCCCCGATGTGACAACCCATACCGAAGACATCTGGTCAATCCACCACACGGCTACCAACGGTAATAATGTGGCGGGTTACCTGGCCCGTACTGTGGGGGGGGTTGCGCTTGGAGCCAATGGCGTATACGCCTGGTTGCCGGTGATGAAGTCTTTCCTGGGTACCTGGGATAAAAAGGATTTACGCCAGCAGTACAATATGTACACTTTCATGGTGAAATCTCCAGGCGATACCGTATTCCTGCCCCAACCCAGCCCCCTGTTTAAGAAGTACCAGGATAAAGCCGCCGCTTGCGGAAGCTGCCACCAGAACAACATCCCCATTTTCCGTCTGGCCGAGGCCTACCTGGTGTACGCCGAAGCGGCCAGTCAGGCTGAGGGCGGCCCGTCGGCACTGGCAATTGAAAGGCTCAACATCATTCGCCGCCGCGCCTATGGTCTACCCCTCAATACGTCGGCTGCTATTGACGTAAAATCAGGTCTTTCACAAAAAGCCTTCCGCGATGCGGTCATACAGGAGCGCGGCTATGAGTTTATCATGGAAATGAAACGCTGGAATGACCTGTTGCGCACGGGTACCGCCGCTGAAAAG
>CATMVR010000590.1 GCA_950075905.1 uncultured Persicitalea sp.
TTTTTGCCCCAGGCAATGGATTCCTGCGGAGAATTCAGCATGTCAAGCAGGGCTGACAACTCGGCCGCCTCTCTTTTTTTCCACACCGCCGTAGTCAGCATTTCCATAAATATCTCCCGATCCTGACTGTGCTCCTGCCAATTTTGAGCTTTCATGAGAAGGCACAGAAAACGGAATTCCTGATTGTGCAAACTACTCAGAATGGCGTCTCGTACAAGCGGCAGATTTCCGTACCGATCGGTAATACTTGTCAGCAGGGGAAGCCGGGTTTCAGCCGGCAGGGCATTGGCCGATAAGGCTATCTGGAGCGTTACATCCACCGGCGATTGCTCTACCAGGGATTTTAGGGAAGTTTCCAGCTCTTTCTGCACCTTTGTCTGTTGCCTGGCCTGGGGTTCCAGCAACCGGAGAGCGGTGGTTTGCACCAGGGGGTGTGGGTCTTGCAGGGCATTGAGCAGGAGGTCGGGGGTGAGCGCCCGTATACCTTCGAGTGTCCAGAGCGCATGGTAGCGCCCCAGGTGCGACTTTCCGCGCAAAACCAGCTCGTTCAGCGCTGGCACAACCGTCTGGTCGTTGCGTTCTACCAGGAGCCTTTGGGCAAGGTCACGGTGCCAGCCGCTGGCGTGCGACAGGTAGCCTACCAGTTGGCCAGAGGCTGACCCGGACAATTTTTTTGGGCGGACAGGCTGCCAGTCGGAGGGTACAATGCGCCAGATGCGGCCCAGATGAACGGGCAGTACCAGGTTTCTTTTCAGCGTTTGCTCGCGCAGGTAGGGAGTTACGTAGGCCCCGTGCTGAATCAACCCCCGGTACATATCGGCAATGTACAGGGCGCCGTCGGGGCCCGTGGAGGTATGTACCGGACGAAAGCGCTCGTCGGTGGAGGCCAGAAATTCAGTACCGGGATTCGGGTCAGTAGCTTCCAGAATCAGCCCTTTCTTCTGCACTACGTTGCGCTTGATGAGATTGCCCGCGGGCTCGCACACAAAGGCATTGCCCTGGTACGCAGCCGGAAACAGCGGCTCGCGGTATACGAGCGGCGAACAGGCGGCGGTAAATTCGAGGAGTTTGCCGTCGGAGTCCAGCGTGCCGGGAATATAGCCCCGGTTAACGGCCGGATTGGCCCGGATGGGGTACACCCGGCGGTCGAGCGTGAGGCCGTGGTCAATACCGGTGGTAGGGGTATGGTGCGGGTTGCGGCTCAGGGAATTGGGCGGCGCCAGGTCGGCGTGCAGCTGTGACCAGTTGTAATTATAGAATAGGTGCCCCTCGTCGTCGTGACTGATGCCCCACTGTCCCCGAAACTCGGTGCTATCTCGCTGCCACTTACCAGCAACAAGACGGTATCGTCGCCGCGACTTAGCATTATAGTAGTAGTTGTCATGCCCGCGCCAGAGGCCATTGCCGGAGTGTTCGGGCAGGCCGCTGCCAGCGTAGTCCGGGTCAATCAGAGTTTTTGTGTCGGCCTTTAAGTCGCCGTTGGTATCCTGCGTACTCCAGAGCGCCTGATTTTCCACCACCAGCGCCCCGCCGGGTACAAGAGCCAGCGCCCGGGGCATCACGAGGCTGTCGAGATATACCGTGCTTTTGTCCATCTGCCCGTCGGCGTCGGTATCTTCCAGCACCGACACCCGCCCGGTGGGCTCCTTTTCTCCCTCGCCGTCAATGGTCGTCATGAAGCCCCGCATCTCTACCACCCAAAGCCGGCCGTCGGCATCGAACTGAATCAAGACGGGGTCCTGTACCAGGGGCTCGGCGGCCACAAGCTGAATTTTAAAACCGGGCTCTACCCGAAAGGTAGCGAGTTCTTCGGTGGGAGTCTTGGGAGGCGAAGGATCTTCGGCGGAGAGAGAAGGCAGTACCTTCCCCGTAGGAGCGGGGAAGAGTACCCCCGCTCCGTAGAGGCAGATCAGATAGATGGTTCTAAGCATACGGCACCTTTTTTACTTATAAACTATCTGGCTACAAATAAGTTATACGCTTTTTGGATTGGGGTGTACGTACCCTTTTCGGTATGGTCGGGCCAGCAGGGTGTTGGCTTCGCGATCGCCCACAATAGTCCGGGATTTGGGATCGTACACAATCGGGCGACCGGTCTGCATGGACAGGTTGGCTAGTATGCAGCTTGCCGTCGAGATGTGGCCCTCTTCGATATCGGCTACCGGGCGGCTTTTGTTTTCAATGGCCGCCAGGAAATCCAGCATGTGCAGGCGGGTAGCGGGGGCGGCGTTTAGCTCGATCCGTTCTTCCGTCAGGTCTTCGGGGTACTTTTCCTTTTCGTACACCACGTCCATATGGATAGGCTTGGCATCCTTGTCCATAGGTATGAAGTCGGCTTTCATCGTGCTTCCCCATAGAGTACCTTTTTCACCGTACAGCGTAAACGACCATGGGTACTCGGGGTTGTTGGGCGCGCCCCAGCTGCGGTGCTGCCACACGCATTTCAGTTCTGGATACTCAAATACCGCCGTTTGGGTATCCGAGATGTTTGACTTGCCTTCCTTCTGGACGAAGATACCTCCGGTAGAAGTAATCTTGGTTGGCCAGCCCAGGCCAAGCATCCAGCGCACGGTGTCAAACATATGCACGCACATATCGCCCGTAATTCCGTTTCCGTACTCCATAAAAGTCCTCCACCAGCGGATGTGCGGCAGGCCATCGTAAGGCCGCATGGGGGCGGGGCCGGTCCAGGTGTCGTAGTCAAAGAAAGCGGGTACTTCCTGCACAGGCGGATTGCCGTTGTTGCGCATGTGGAAATAGCAGCACATTTCTACGTGGGATATTTTTCCCAGCAGCCCGGCGTCCACGATGTTTTTCTTGGCGTCGATCAGGTGGGGAGTGCTTTTACGCTGCGTGCCTACCTGTACGGTACGGTTGTACTTGCGGGCAGCGGCCACCATGGCTTCGCCTTCCATGACGTCTACGCTGATGGGCTTCTGGACGTATACATTGGCACCGGCTTTCAGGGCGTCGATGGTTTGCAGGGCGTGCCAGTGGTCGGGGGTACCTATGAGTACGATGTCCAGCTCGTTTTCGGCCAGGAGTTTCTGATAGTCACCGTACAGTTTTGGGGTTTTGCCCGATTTCTGCCGCTGACTCACCAGCTTTCCGGCGGCATTCAGCATATTTTTATCCGGGTCGCAGAGGGCTACCACTTCCACAGGGGCTACCTGAATGAGGCGGAAGAGGTCGCTTTTGCCGTACCATCCCGTACCGATGAGCGCTACCCGGTAGGGGTTGGCCGGATTGATGATATCCATACCCTGGGCACCAAAAGCAGAGAGGGCCAGGGTAGCCGTTGCGCCCTGAAGAAATTGACGGCGGTTGATATTAAACGTATGCATACAGTTAAATTGGTTTTTTAAAGAACAGACTAGTGTACCCGCTTTATAGTAAAGGGGAAGGGAGTGTCTACTTACTATTGAGAATCCTGAGTATTTTTCTATTTTTTGCCAGAAAATGAAAGATATGGAATGGATTTTTGAAATCATGGGTCACTTACCGTGCAGCGAATACGCCATCTGATAGTTGGTGGAGGAATGCCTGATTTTTGTATATTGACGAGAGAACACGCAAACCAGAATTTGTATGCTGATTAGAACTTACCTGCTTTTCAACGGAGGGCGACGTATACAAAAGCTAATTGTGGCGCGGTACCTCAAAGATTTTCTGCTGATTAGCCTGGGAGTAGGAGCGGCGAGCATTGGTCTGAAAGGCTTTTTACTACCCAACGATTTTCTGGACGGCGGGGCTATGGGTCTATCGCTACTGGCGCAGATCGTGACGGATATAGACCTTTCGCTACTGATCATGCTGATCAATGTTCCGTTTCTGGTTTTGGGGG
>CATMVR010000591.1 GCA_950075905.1 uncultured Persicitalea sp.
TCCACGTTATGCTCGTCCAACCAGTCGTACAGGTCGTCTTCCAGGGCTGATTTTTCCAGGAGAGTAAGGTCGGGGGTACCTCGTTTCAGCACGGCACTCAAGATTTCGTTCACGTGATCTACCTGAGCATCAGTAGCCTGGATCGAAATAACGCTCTTGAATTTTTCCGGCACAAAGCCCAGGTGCTTTTTGAGCGCCGAGGCCGAGCGCACCACCGCAGCAGCCGGGTTGTTGAGCTCATGCGCCAGGCCGGCCGATAGCTTGCCAAGCGAAATCATCTTTTCGTTTTGCTGGTCTAGCTTGGTAAAATCCCGAATCCGGTCCAGCATCATGTGCACAAAGCATTCTACCAGATTGAACTGCGAACAGATCATGTCCGTAAACTCGCGCCGGTGCAACCGCAGTACTGTGGTAGGCTCTACGGCTACGGCGGTGGCTACGGCGGTTTTAAGGCGAGAGTAAGGTAGCAACCCGCCCACGTACCCTTTTTCATTAAAGCCCAACTCGCGGTGCTGATTGTTGCGGTTGACAAACATGCGGAGGCGGCCTTCGAGAATGATGAAGAGGTGATCGACAGCATCGCCGTTTTGATACAGTGGCTTGTCCACTTCTACCCAAACAATCTCTGAGTGGTCCACCAGCCATTGCAACTCTGCCTCAGGTACGGATGAAAGGCTTTCGTTATTTTTTAATTCCTGTAAAGCGTCCATAGCATGTAGTAAGCTGTTTTTTGTCCCTAGTGTTATTTTTCCAAAGAATATTTGGGGGTTCCTACTCATAACAGCAGGCTATTTTATAAAATTCCTGAATGGGAATATAACCAGCGAATCGGGAACGATCCTATAAAAACTGGCTATTACCTGTAGACGCATACTGTCTTGTCAGGCACCTGGTAGTAGGACTTGAAGTTAGACGCTTTGGGGTCCATGCAACCTTTGAGGGGCAGTACTTCGATCTTGCGGAAGTCGATGGCGTGACTTTCGCTCTGCAGCGCAATGTAGCCTTCTTTGAGGGGAGTGTTCTGCAGCTTCATCCAGTCTTCGGCATTCGCCGCAGAAAACTTCCCGGTCTTGAAATCATGCCCCGGGCTCACAAAGCCTCCCCCAACGCGGGTGTTGGTGTAGGTAAGCACGGTATCGTTTTCGATGAGATGGTACACAATGGAGTCGCCGTACACGATGGCCTCGGCCTGTACCCACTGATCGCCGTGGTAGGTTTTGGACGTAGAGTTGATACAGTGGGCATCGGCCAGAGTACCGCCAATGTCCACAATGGTACCCGGTGAGCAGAGGTTGCCCGTGGCGCGCTCGCCGCCGCCCAGGCCGCCCAGCAGCTGCATTTCCAGCGATACCGGAAACGTCTGATCTTTGCCCAGGCTCCACGCTGGCTGTGAGTGCAGCATAATGCCGCTGTTGCGCACATTCCACGAGTCGCCGCCCGGTACCTGATCGCCCAGAAAGCGGTACTCAAACCGGATGCGGTAGTGCGAGAAAGGCTTGTTGTAATAGATATGCCCGTAGCGCCCATCGAAGGTCTTGTAGCCGTCGTATTTCACGCGCAGCATGCCGTCTTCCACCACAAAGGTATTCTGGTAGTTCTCGTTGAGGGGGTAGCCCGCAATCTTGATGTCCCAGCCGGTAAGGTCTTTGCCGTTGAAAATCGAGATCCAATCAGAGGGCTTGGGAGCTTTTGACTGGGCCAGGGCCGAGAAACAGAGGAGGCCGGCCAGCAGCAGGGAAAAGATAGTTTTTTTATAAATTTTCATAGGGCAATCGACACGGTAATTGGGGCAGTTAGATATGTATAGGAAGTCTTTAGTGCATCGAAACTACTTTACACTTAGGTGAAAGGCAAGCACTGTACAAACTAAAAACAGCCACCGGCTTGTTTGGCAAGGGCGGTACCTGCGGGCGGATCGTTGTTTTTCCGGGCTCAGAATCTACCGCGCCAGCTGCAGCCAGGCGGCCAGCTCCATGGCCCAGGCTATGCCTACGTGCACGAGTATACCGCCCCAGACACTTTGCGAGCGGAGGGCAATGACCCCCAGAATGTACCCGCCAAAGACCGATCCGATGGTTTCGCCCAGGGGCTTGCCAAAGTGAAGACTAGCGTAGCATACCACCATCGGCAGCAAAGTACCCCGGCCCAGCAGCTGCGCCATGCCAATAATCATAAAACCCCGAAAGAGCAGCTCGGTAGAAACAAAATCAAAACCGTAGAAAAGCTCGAAAGCCAGGGCCGTCACCCAGGGTGCGACGCCGAAGAACTCATTGGCCGACGAGTCGCGGTAGGAAGGGTAGGCGCGCAGAAAATCGGGCTGAAACGACGCCCAGGCTATCAGCGGTAGCATGGCCGCCAGCAGCAGCAGGTAAGGGGCCACACTTTGGGGCTTAAAGAGGCCGTAAAAGCGGCTCCGCTGCCGATCGACCGTGAGGTAAAAAACAGTGAGCGGCAAAAAGACCGTGAGCAACGACGAAAGGTTGGACAGCGCGTAGAAGGCAAACTCGTAAATCTGCCCGCCAAAGAGTACCTTGCTCAGGGGCTGATACCCGTAAAAGCCCCCGTCCCAGGCCAGTACGGCCAGGCCAAACAGGCTGTACTGCCACACCCGCCGACTGCGGAATACCGCCATCTGTCCGGTGTGCCGGGCCCAGATCAGCAGCGCCCCGTAGTAGGCCGTAGCGTACAGCAGAAAGTACCATACTATGCGGATCGGGTTGCCGACCCAGGCATCGATGATGCCGTCTTCCAGATCGATGGCATAGTTCAGGCTTACCAGCAGCACCAGAAAAACGGCCTCTTTTAGGTAGAGGCGGGTTTCGTAGTCTTCGTGGAGGTAGGTACCCAGGTAGCCGGCTATTTTGCGCATGAGGATAGAGGGAGAAGAAGGCCTATTTACCTCTGCAAAATAAGTAACGGCCTTATAATTTCAAAAAGTTAAGTTATTATTACGGCTCTTGTTTACACCATCCCCAACCTGTTCACTGACTCTATGAAACCCTTGTTCTCTCTTCTGTTTGCCATCCTGGTTCAGACAGGTTTTGCCCAGCCCCTTCGGGAAAAAGAATTAAAAACGACAATAAGTGCCGTGACGGTATTTCTGAGCGGAGCGCAGGTCTTTGAGTCGGGTAGTACCGCTATTCCGGCGGGGAAATCTGTTATCAAAGTCAAAAATCTTTCTCCTTACCTGGATGACAAGAGTATTCAGGTAAAAGCTGAGGGGGATTTCACGATTCTCTCGGTCAACCATACCTTCAACTACCTCGCCGAAGGGAAGAAAAGCGCACAAACAGATAGTCTGACGGCACGAGTCGAAGCCATTGAAATGGCTGTGGTACGTGACAATGCGCGCCTGGAAGTGTTGAATGAGAAGCAAAGCCTGCTCAATGCCAATAAAAACCTGGGAGGTCAGAATACGGGAGCTACCCTCGTGCAGCTGAAACAGGCCATTGAGTTTTACGAAACCGAAATCTCTAAAATTAAAGAGGAAGAGATCAAAACCAAGAAAAGCATTGAGCTTAAAAACAAAGAAAAGGTACTGCTCGAAAAACAGCTTCGGGAGCTGAACGAACAGAAAGCATTGCCCGGCAGTGAGGTGGAGATACGAGTGAGCGCCAGCCAACCCGTAAATGCCACGTTCAACCTGACCTATCTTGTGGCCAATGCTGGTTGGTACCCCAAGTACGATATCCGGGTTCAGGATGTAAAAAGTCCGCTGCAACTGGTCTATAAGGCGGAAGTATTTCAGAATACCGGCGTTGACTGGAAAAATGTAAAGCTGAAATTCTCGAATGGTACCCCTAACCAAAGTGGGGTGGTGCCAGCCTTGGTTC
>CATMVR010000592.1 GCA_950075905.1 uncultured Persicitalea sp.
TCAGCCAGAGGTCATCGGCGGCAATTGATCGTATTTCGGAGGTGAACAGATGGGGGCCAATCTGACTCCCCAGTCGCGAAATGGCCAGGATGGCTTCCACGGCGTGCCGACGGGGTACAAAATACTCTGACTGCAACTCCTTGCCGCTGCTGGGAGTAAAACCCATCTTGAAATGGGGCATGCGCTCGTACCAGGGGCCGGGTACCCCCATTTGTTCCGTGCAGTTTTCGGCCGATAGCTCCGGGATGGGGTGCAGATTCCGGGTAGCCAGCGTGGCGCCCAGCCATTCGGCGGCGGGTGTTTGGTTTCTTGGGTCATCCGCCCGGCGTTTTACCCATACTTCTTCTATGATCGGCTTTTGCCAGTTGGTAAACAGGCTGACGCTGTACCCGTTGCTCTGAATTTCGTCAAAATGATCTGTAAGCTGATCGATGGGCAGGTTTTCGTAAACATGTTGGGTCATCAGAAAGGTAGGCTGAATCGCCAGCGTGATCTTAGTCACAACCCCCAGCGCTCCCAGATGCACTACTGCCGCCCGGAATCTTTCGCCATCTGCCGCCCGGCTCAGGGTTAATAGCCCGCCATCGGCGGTCACCAGTTCCAGGGCCGTGACGGCCGAGGCAAGGTTTCCGTTTTTCTCCCCCGAGCCGTGGGTGGCCGTGGCGCAGGCACCCGCTACCGATATATGCGGAAGTGAGGCCAGGTTGGCCAGGGCAAATCCCTGCTCGTGCAGGTAGGGACTCAACTGCCCGTACTTGATACCGGCGTTGACGGTTACGGTGTTGGCCCCCGCATCCAGGGTAATATCTTCTTTTGCCTGTGTCAGAGAAAGGAACCGCTGTTTTGAATCGGCAATAGAATTGAAACAGTGGCGGGTACCCAGCACTTTCAGTTTATCGATAGCCTTTACCCGTTTTTGTACCTGGCTGGTACCGTTTACTTCTTCCAGCGTTTCGGTGCTGTACGTAAGGTTGCCCGCCCAGTTGGTCAGCTTTTCGCCGGTGGCTAGGGCTGCGAATGGGGCTAGTACGTGAGTGGCCATGGCGGCGGTGGTGAGTTTGATAAACGTCCTTTTTTGCATGGGTACCTCGCTTTAAGTTTCTAAATGAAAGTTCCCCTCAATTTTTATTACTTGTCCAGGTTGGGGTGCTTCTTGTGAAAATCCGTAGCATCCTGGTAGGCTTTGGCTACCGCCAGTACTTTATCTTCTTTAAACAGTTGTCCCATAAAAGTAATGCTAGACGGGGTACCCCGCTGGTTGAATCCGTTGGGTAGTACCACGCAGGGGTGGCCCGTCAGATTGGTAGTAGCGAGGTTGCCTCCCCCATAGGAGGGCGAAACGTACACGTCTACTTTGGCGGTTTTCAGCGTTTCAAACATATCCTGAATCAGCCTGGTGCGCAGGCGGTTAGCCTGCAGGTACTCCACCGCTGGCACAAAACGCGCCGACCGGAACGCGTTGGGCCAGGCGTTTTTATCCTGCCGTACCAGCAGGTCGTCCTTGTTGGAACGGGTCATTTCATCAAAACCGGCGGCACCTTCTACCGATATCACCATGGTCATATCCCGCACCGGATAGTCGGGTAGCTCCATGGGTACCAGCTCGGCTCCGAGTTTTTTCAATTCAACCAGCGTGAGCGAATCGTTGGCCCGGTTGGCGTAGTTAGATTCAAACGCCTTTTTCAGGTAGCCAATCCGCATTCCTTTCAGCGATTTGAGGGGGGCGTAGTTGAAGGGGGCGTCGATGAGCGTTGGGTCGTAGCCATCGGGCCCGTAAATGGCGTTGAACACCAGCGCGCAGTCCTCTACCGACCGGCAGATGGGGCCAATCTTATCCATGCTCCAGCTCAGGGCCATCGCGCCATGGCGGCTCACCCGGCCGTAGGTAGGGCGGAGGCCCGTAGTACCGCACACGGTGGAGGGCGAAACGATGCTACCGAGGGTTTCGGTGCCAATGGCGAAGGGGAGCAGTCCGGCCGAAACCGCCGAAGCCGAGCCCGCCGAAGAACCGCTCGAACCCGACTCCATAGCCCAGGGGTTGCGGGTACGGCCGCCAAACCATACGTCACCCATAGCCAGGGCGCCCATGGTCAGTTTGGCGCAGAGCACCGCGCCGGCTTCTTCAAGTTTTTTGATCACCGTAGCGTCCATGTCCAGCGTCTGATCCTTGTAGGGCATGGCTCCCCAGGTAGTTTTGTAGCCTTTTTTTGCCAGGAGGTCTTTGGCACCGTAGGGTATTCCGTGCAAAAGCCCGCGGTACTTGCCGGCTTTGATCTCGGCGTCGGCTTGCCGCGCCTGCGTCAGGGCCAGGTCTTCCGTCAGTGTAACGACGCAGTGTAGTTTCGGATCGTACTTTTTAAGTCTTTCGAGGTAAAATTTAGTGAGCTCCTCGGAAGTAATCTGCCGCGAACGCAGCAGTGAGGCTAGCTGAGGAATGGTGTAATATGCCAGCTCGTCCCGGTTTTTGGGCAAAGAGGCTTTCATGATCGTACTGTACTGAAAAGGCTTTTTTACCGGATCAATTTTAAAACCCACCGGAAGTGGATTGAAGTACAATGCCGGGGCGACGTCGTTGGTCAGCGGTACCTTCCGGACCCGTTCATAGCCCTCCCGGTAGTCGTTGAGCTTGGAAAGCGAGGAGTCCAACTCGGCTTCGGTGAAAGAAAGTCCCAGTACCTGAGCGGCCTTATCGGCCATTTCGAGCGTAATAGCTGCCGGGGCTTTGAGGGTCAAAAAAGATCCTAGCGAAAAACTGAGCAAAAAGCCCAGCCCAAGCAGCATATTGCGGGTTAATTTTTTCATTTTTTGTAAGAGTGGGTTAAGAACCTGAGTTTTTTTGCTTCAAAAACCCGAATATCCTAAAAAAATGAATGCATCGCCGGAAAAATGTTCATCCTGGACGGGCTGATATTTTTGTTAGTAGGTATCGCCGCTGCCTCCGCCGCCAAAATCTCCCCCTCCAAATGGGGTACCCTGGGGTTGATTGGGCAGGTTGCCGGCTAGCTGGGTAGATACGATATTGCCGGCCTGCACGCCCAGTTCGGAACTCTCTTCCGGTCGGTACACAAGCCCCGCCCGTGGTTGTTTGAGGTACTTCATCAGGTACAGTGCCGTGGCTATGGCTGCCGCGCCAAACAACGTAAGTGCCCACTCGTAGGGCACCACCCGGAAGTAACTCTGCCAGGTAGCCAGCGATAGAACCATGGCGATACTCCCCAGGGTAAGGACGGAGATGTTTTGCCAGCGAATACCTGCATAGAGGTACAACCCGGGCAGAATGAAAGTTAGAAACCAGAAAAAGGGAGCAAAGGCAATCTCCGGAGATGTACCCGATAGGGAGTTGATAGCCGCATTGCCCTCACGAACGACGCCATAGTTACCGGCCAGGTAAACTATCCCCAGGGTAAGCAGGTGCAGCCAGTGCAGGGCCGTACGCCAGTAAAAACTTTTCTCTTTTTTCATAAAACTATATACCCACCGCCAGACAATGGCTCCGTACGCCATGAATAAGAAGGGTAGAAGGAGCTTACCCCAGGGGAATTCCATGGCGAAAGAAAACAAAAGATAGAGCCCATTGAGAAAAGTACCTATCACCACGACCGGCTCGCCAAACCGGTAGCTGGCAAGGACCAACAGAGGCAGATAGCATAGGGCAAAGAGCCAGGGACTGTCGCCCAGAAGGTTAGTAAATTGTAATATGGGCGTGATAAAACAAAGGAGGATGGTGTACAAAAAAGCATTATCAATACCCGAAAAATGGAGCCTTCGCTCCCGGATGAGGTAGTTAAGGAAGAAAAAAAGCGCGACTCCGTACAGGGGAGGAAAAAAGTTT
>CATMVR010000593.1 GCA_950075905.1 uncultured Persicitalea sp.
CGGCCGGGGCAGGATGATGGCACTATCGGAGCTATCGAGAATAACCTGTGAGAAATCGGTAATCAGGGTCATGGTGATGAGGATCATGCCGTAAGCCGCCACGATGGAATAGGCCGCCACCGGACTGGGCCAAAGCAACACCACCGCCGCCACAAACGTAGAGATCAGAAAGGTAATCACCAGCGACCACACATAGCCCCAGGGCGTGGCTTTCTTCTCCACGCCGTTGAAACCGGTGCGGGAGCGCCGCTGATCCATGGTCAGTTTGACGCCCACAATCGCCCGAAGCTGGGCGTAGTCTACCCCTAGCCGCGTAAATAGCCCCGAAAACAAATCCAGGGTACCCAGGTAAAAGTTTGTTAGCTTTTCCATACTCAGTCGCGGATGATCTGTACAAACTCGTCCGCCAGGGCAATGTGCTCGTTATTGCCCGTTAGCTGGTTGAAAAGCTGCTCCAGCGAGCCCGAATGCTGTTGGGCTTGCAGGTCAGCAAAGGTACCATCGGCCACGATCGTCCCCTGGTTGATGAGGATGATGCGGTCGCAAATTTTTTCGACCACTTCCATAATGTGGGAGCTGTAAAAGAGCGTTTTGCCGGCCTTACTGAGCTGTTGCAGAATTTCTTTGAGCAGAATCACTGAGTTGGCATCCAGGCCCGAAAGCGGCTCGTCAAAAAAGATAATGTCGGGGTTGTGCAGCATGCCCGAAATTAACAGTACCTTCTGCTTCATGCCCTTGGAGAACGACGTCATACGGTCGTCGCGCTGGGCATACAGGCCAAAAATCCGGAGTAGCTCGTCGCCTTTTTTCTCCATGGCAGCACTGCTTTTCTGATACAGACTGCCCAGAAACCGAAAATATTCGGTGGGTGTCAGCACGTCGTAGATAACCGCATTTTCGGGTACATAGCCGATGAGCTGCTTTACGGCCAGTGGTTGCTCGGCTACTTCCATTCCTTTTACTTTTACCTCCCCGCCGTATTCTGTCAATAGTCCAGTCAGAATTTTGATGGTGGTGGATTTGCCGGCCCCGTTGGGACCAATGTACCCGATGATTTGTCCGGGTAATACCGTCAGGTCGATACCTTTCAGCACCTGGTTTTTTCCGTAGTATTTGGTGAGGTTTCTGGTCTGTAAGATGGGTTCCATGGGGGTAGGTTAGATACGGAAGCAAAATAAATGTTCACCCTGATCTAACCTAATAACCCAGCAAAAAAACACCACGGAAGCCAAAGCCTCCGTGGTGGAATGAGGTAAGGAGTTAAAATACTATTCAAACCTCATCTACACCTCCTTACTTTCGAGGTATAGCGTATCGGGGCAAAAATCCAGCTCATTGTCCCATACAACAGTACCATTGAAGACATGAGCTGTTTTAAAAACATCCTGCTTCTTTAATTCAGCAAAGATACCTTTGTCAAAGTATGGCTTCACATCAAAAATACGGTACTCGTTGTTAGTAAATTTAATTTTCAGAATTCCACCTTCCATCGGTACTACCTTTTCGACTCTTGGATTCATAGTTTTATTCGTTTAGGTACAACTAGCGCAGCGGCTCAATAGGGAAAACCCGTTGACCACTTATTGCCAACTCCCAGTCGGCCATGAGGTCCTCGCTATGGATTTCAATCCAAGCCTCTACCAATTTAACTTTCTTTTGGGGTAGATTCCCCTCTATAACCTCCCCAGATTCGATAGAGAAAACAGATTCAAACTCGCCGAACTTTGCATGGATATGAGGAAGCTTATGCTGCTTATTATCAAAATAGTACATTGAAATAAGTATCCCATAAAACATTGAAATTACTGGCATAGTTCACACGCTTTATTGATATCCTCAATACAGACTCTATTACTCAATGCTCCGCAATCTCCTCCATAACATCTACTTCCTCGATCTGATCGGAAGCGTGCATCTTGGTATCGTCGAGCTCGCCTTCCCACCGGCCAATCACGGCCGTAGCCAGACAGTTGCCGATCACGTTGACGGAGGTACGGGCCATGTCCATGAGCTCGTCTATACCCATGATGAGTAGTACCGGCCACTCGGGCAGGCCAAAATTGGCCACCGCTCCCAGCAGGATTACCAGCGTAGCGCGCGGAATACCCGCTACCCCCTTGCTGGTGAGCATCAGCAGGAATACCATCGCTATTTGTTGGCCAATCGGGAAATCTACCCCGGCTGCCTGCGCTACGAAAATGGTGGCGAGCGCCAGATACAGCGTGGAGCCATCGAGGTTGAAGCTATACCCTGTCGGCATCACGAAGGATACGATCTGGCGAGGTACGCCAAACTTCTCCATTTTCTCCATGGCCTTGGGCAGCGCCGACTCCGAACTTGTGGTAGCAAACGCAATAGAAACCGGCTCGGCGATCATCTTGGCAAACTTGATAATCGGAATGCGGGCAAACAAGGCGACGGGTACCAGTACCAGCAACATAAAGGCAATAAGTGCGCAGTAGAGCGTCACCAGCAGCATGGCCAGGTTGCGCAGCACGTCGATACCCATGTGGCCTACCGTTTCGGCAATGGCCGCACCTACGCCGATGGGCGCAAACAGCATGATGATCTTGGTGAATTTGAACATTACCTCAGCCAGCAACTCAACGCCACCCACAAATTTCTGCTTCTTGCTTTCAGGCAGCAGCGCCAGGGCTACGCCAAAAATCACGCTGAAAACGACTACCTGCAATACATCCCCGTTGTAGATAGACTTTGCGAGGTTTTCCGGGAAGGCATGCAGGATAATTTCCTGCCAGCCCTGCTGCTCTACTTTGGGAAGTTCTCCACTAAAATCGGTTGGGGCCAGAATACCCGCTCCGGGCTGAAACCAGTTGGCAAAAAACAACCCGATGAAGAGGGCAATGGTAGTTACCACCTCAAAATACAGCAAGGACTTCCACCCCATGCGACCTACCTGTTTCAGATCGGAATGACCCGCAATACCCGCCACGAGGGTAGCGAAGAGTAGCGGCGCGATGATCGTCTTGATCATTTTGAGGAAGATCTGCCGCAGAAACCGCAGGTTCTGGGCTACTTCCGGAAAGTCGTAGCCAATTTCGGTACCTACAACCATAGCTACCAGAATGGAAGTGGTGAGGTTTTGCTTCACAAAAGCGTACACCAGTAAACCACTGAGTGCCAGCCAACGCAGAATGATCAATACACTGTCTGGGATAGCAATCAGGTTGTATTCGTTGAGGAAGGTTGCTACGGCTGCCAGCGTAATGAGCCCCCAGTTAATAAGGGTAAGGTTTTTCTTCATACGGGTCTTTTATATTTTTTTAACCGATAAACTTAGGAAAAAAACACCTACGTTGTTTGCGTTTGTCAAGACAATATTTATCAGCACAGGAAATTCATTTTTTCTCCTTCTGAAATCCAATTTCCTTCCCGATGCATTACCAATTTTTCCTGTCGGCATAAAAAAATTAGCCACTCACTTTCAGCCTATTTCAAATCCGTTCTGAACTGCACAATCCGTGCGGAATCGCACGCTTTTTTGGGAAATATTTTTATACAACTACCTGATTTACAATTTTTTGCATATTGGCACGATGTTATCATATCTATAAGTACTATTAGCCATTATAATCAACTCATTTTACATGCCTCAACTCGCCATGGATCGCGAAGTATCACAAGAAATCCAGAAAACCGCCCGCAACCGCAAATGGATCACCGCCGGGGTGGCGCTGCTGCTTTTGGTAGCTCTCGTATATTTTTTCAGAAAGTCGCTGGGAAGCTCGATAGAATCCAGCCGGATCAGAGTCGCAACGGTACAAACCGGAGATGTTGAAAACACGCTGAGCGCTACGGGCGAGGTG
>CATMVR010000594.1 GCA_950075905.1 uncultured Persicitalea sp.
TGAGGCTCAACGCCGTCAACGGCGCTAAACAGAAACACCAGTCCGTCCAGTACGCGGAGGGAGCGGTTTACCTCTACCGTAAAGTCTACGTGACCGGGGGTATCAATGATGTTGATATGGTATTTCTCGTCGCGGTACATCCAGTCTACCGTAGTGGCAGCAGATGTAATCGTGATACCACGCTCCTGCTCCTGCTCCATCCAGTCCATGGTAGCGGCACCGTCGTGTACTTCACCGATTTTGTGGCTAACCCCGGCGTAGTAAAGAATACGCTCGGTGGTGGTTGTCTTACCGGCGTCGATGTGAGCGGCAATACCAATATTTCTTGTAAGTCTTAGATCACGTGCCATGATGGATGGTGAATTTTATTTGTAGGTCTGTTGCTTAATGTACTTTTCTTATCCGTTTGAGAACCTGAATCTTGCCTCGTTCGCACACTCCTTCCCAAAAATCAGACCGCAAAATTAGGACATTATTTTTCTAATTCCAATAGTCTGTGTTTTAATATTTTGAAAATATACTTTCAAATGAGTTTGTGCCGCTGGAAAGCACAAAAAAAGGCCCGCCCCATTGCTGAGGCAGGCCATCCAATTTTTTCCTGAAAAGGATTCCGATTTAGAAGCGGAAGTGCGAGAACGCCTTGTTGGCTTCGGCCATACGGTGCGTATCGTCCTTCTTCTTCACGGCAGCTCCTTCACCCTTCGATGCGGCGATGATCTCGGCAGCCAGGCGGTCCATCATGGTCTTCTCACCACGCTTGCGGGCGTAGCTGATGAGCCACTTCATGCCCAGCGACTGCTTGCGCTCGGGGCGTACTTCGGTAGGTACCTGGAAGGTAGCACCACCCACACGGCGGCTTTTTACCTCTACGCCGGGAGTTACGTTGTTGAGAGCCTTGCGGAACATTTCGAGGCCGTTTTCGTTGGTTTTCTTCTCTACCAGTTCGATGGCGTCGTAGAAAATCGTGAAAGCAGTGCTCTTCTTGCCGTCCAGCATCAGGTTGTTTACAAACTTGGTTACCTGCACATCCCGAAACTTCGGATCGGGCAGGATGTATCTTTTCTTAGGTTTTGCTTTTCTCATTGCTTTAAAAAATTTTTACGTGAGGTTTCGTTTTTCAACTCATTCATCTCGTCACGGATGACGGGATTACTTCCCTTATATGGTATTATGAAAATGCCGTATAAAAAGTCGAGAGAGTCACTTTAACTTATTTCTTCTTGCCTCCTTTGGTTGGCGCGGCGGCTACCTGACCTGGCTTGGGACGCTTGGCACCGTACTTGGAGCGGCGCTGCTTGCGGCCGTTTACGCCGGAGGTATCCAGGGCACCCCGGATGATGTGATAACGAACCCCTGGCAAATCCTTTACCCGGCCACCGCGGATCAGCACGATCGAGTGCTCCTGCAGGTTGTGGCCTTCGCCAGGAATGTAGGCGTTTACTTCTTTCTGATTGCTAAGGCGCACACGAGCTACCTTGCGAAGCGCTGAGTTAGGCTTCTTGGGCGTGGTGGTGTACACACGGGTGCACACGCCCCGACGCTGCGGGCAGGAATCCAGAGCCGGCGACTTGGACTTCCACGTCATTTTCTCTCGCCCTTTACGGACTAATTGTGAAATAGTAGGCATTTAACGAATTGATTTTGAATAGGTATGACGCTATTCGATGTTGTAAATACAGTATTTTCGAAAAAATTGGACTGCAAAATTAAGGAACTGTCTCTGATTTCCAAAAGGTTGGGTTTGTTTTTTAGGAAAAATACTAATTCTCAACAGATAGTTGTATAATTGTATGAAGCAGGTATGCCCATTCTTCCACAATTTAGCCCATAAAATGAAATCAAAACCAAACATTGCCGACCGCTTGTTCTGGGACACCAAAGCTGAGGAGATAGACTTCGAAAAGGATAGATTGTATATCATAGACAGAGTCTTGAATTATGGCGGCTGGAATGATTTTATCGAATTGCTCAAATTTTATGGCAATGAAACCATACGTACTGAAATAGTACGCTCATCCTATCTTAAAAAAGAGGTTTTGAACTTTGTCTGCTTTTATTTTAATCTCAAACCAACGGATTTTGAATGTTTTACCCGCAGGCAGTCGCACCAGGAACTCTGGAACTATTGAAGAAGCTTATGAAGCTTCCCGCCCTGAATCAATTCGCTTTGGTGGGTGGGACCAATCTTGCTTTGCGATTCGGCCATCGTTTGAGCATAGACTTTGATTTGTTCTCTGACGAACCTTTTGAGCCGGAGCAAATCTATGCAAACGTGCGGGATGCTTTTCCCAATACAGAATTTATTTCCTCAAATCAGAACATGCTGTTCCTCTTCATTGAGAATATAAAAACAGATTTTGTACGCCTGCCATTTGCTTACATTCAACCCGTTGAGGTTATAGAAGGCATTCGGCTAGCCTCGGCTCCTGATATCGTTGCGATGAAATTGTCTGCGATTTCCCAGCGCGGAATAAAAAAAGACTTTTGGGACATAGCAGAGCTATTAAACTATTACAGTATAGAGGAAATGCTGGCCATGTTTCAACAGAAATATGGCCAGCGGGATATTTTATATGTACTGCGCTCCCTGGTATACTTTGAGGATGCCGAGCCTTTGCGGAATCCCGACGCTCTGAACAATCTTTCGTGGCAACAAGTCAAATCCAAAGTGCAAGTTGCTGTCAAAAGATACATTGAGGCACGAGCTTAGTACTAACTATTCAGTGCATTTAAGACATTAAACATCCAAAAAACCAACTTCATCATGTCATCAACAAAAACACCCATTACCGTAGCCTACGGCGATGGTATAGGCCCCGAAATTATGGACGCTACGCTTCGCATTCTTAATGCTGCGGGCGCTCAACTGGAACCCGAAATCATTGAAATCGGTGAAAAAGTATACCAAAGTGGCAGCAAGGCGGGCATTCAGCCGAGCGACTGGGAGTCGCTGCGCCGTACGAAAGTATTCCTCAAAGCCCCCATCACTACCCCGCAGGGGGGCGGCTACAAAAGCCTGAACGTCACGGCTCGCACCACGCTGGGCCTTTTTGCCAATGTACGGCCCTGTCAGGCCTACCATCCTTTTGTGGAAACAAAGCACCCGCTGCTCGACCTGGTCATTATCCGCGAAAACGAGGAAGATCTCTACACGGGCATCGAGCACCGACAGAGCAATCAGGTGTACCAATGCCTCAAACTGGTGAGCCGGCCGGGCTGCGAGAAGATTATCCGCTACGCCTTCGAGTACGCCCGCGCCTACAAGCGCCGGAACGTGACTTGCTTCACCAAGGACAATATCATGAAAATGACCGACGGTCTGTTCCGGAAAGTATTCGACGAAGTGGCGAAAGAGTACCCCGACATCGAGAGCGACCACTGGATTATCGACATCGGCTCGGCTCTGCTGGCCGACGAGCCCGAGCGTTTTGGGGTCATTGTGACCCTGAATCTCTACGGGGATATCATCTCGGACATCGCCGCGCAGATTGCCGGATCAGTAGGTATGGGCGGTTCGGCCAACGTGGGGGTGAGCAGCAGGTCGAACTGCCCGAAGAACGCCTCCATGTCCAGGGTCACCCTCCGGATGTGGCCAAGCGCCGCCTCGTAGGCGTCACCGTCGTAACGGGCGCCGGCCTCGAAGCACGCCACGGTGATCGGCTCCAGCAGCCCGTCCGCCATGGCGTTCGGCCGGTCGGCCAGCACGGCGTGCACCACCCGGCGGATGTTCGTGGTGAAGACCACGTCGAGTGCCTGGCGCAGCGCAGCGCCGTCGACCGGTGGTCTCGCCTCTTCCACCCGGCAGCCGACGGTC
>CATMVR010000595.1 GCA_950075905.1 uncultured Persicitalea sp.
CAGCTCAAAGAGTACGACTTTGTGCGGGTTGTACGGCTGGTAGTTGCCCCCAAAACGGTTACGGAACCTTCGCTGTACCCAAGTTCGGAAATGTTCAAGTGGAATCGCGACAACTACGGGCCAATAACGGTTCCGGCCAAAGGCACAACCATACAGTTGACTCCCGAAAATGTGGCTATGTACGGCGAGGTGATCAAGTACTTTGAAGGAAATGAAAACGTAGAAGTGAAGGATGGTACAGTGACTCTGGATGGCAAAGTCATTGACGGCTACACCTTCAAGCAGGACTACTACTTTATGATGGGTGATAACCGTCACAATTCTGCCGACTCACGGTACTGGGGCTTTGTGCCCGAGGATCATATTGTGGGCAAAGCCGTCTTTGTCTGGATGTCTATCGATCCTAACCCAACTAGTTTTGTAAATAAGATTCGCTGGAACCGGCTGTTTCGAGTGATCGACTAATAGACGAATCACTTCCCACAAAAGCAGAAACCTGGGCAGGATTGTTCCAGGTTTCTGCTTTTTATTCGGGTTTGCAAAAGAGGTGGGCATGAGCTTTCGTAAGCCACAGTGTACTTGTTGCGCCAACCCTTTGTCAATATTTTTACTTATATTATGAATGGAATTCTAGCTAGTTAAAGTTTTCATGACAGAGGATAAAATCGCTATAATGGCCCTGGCAAGAACGCCGGGAGCGGGTTCAGTCACCATCAAACAACTCATCAGCTATTGTAGCGGTGCCGGTGCTATTTACACATCTGATTACAAAAAACTCATCAAGATACCGGGAGTAGGCGAAAAGGTGGCCCGGAGTATTCAGCAGAAAGTTGGTTGGGCCGAAGCTGAGGCTGAGTGGAAAAGATGCCAGGAAGTAGGGGTGGACCTGGTGTTTTATACGGATGCAAACTACCCCAAACGCCTGAAACCCCTGTACGACGCACCGGTTTTGTTATACTCGGTGGGCAACTTTGATTTCAACCACAACCTGACCGTCGGAATAGTGGGTACCCGGCAAATAACGGAGTATGGAAAGTCTGTGACCGAAACCATCATTCGGGATCTGGCACCTTTCAATCCCTTGCTGGTGAGTGGGCTGGCTTACGGCGTAGACATAACGGCCCACCGGGCTTGCCTGAAGGCGGGCATACCTACCGTGGGGGTTATGGCTAGCGGTCTCGATGTGGTGTACCCAAGTGCCCACAAGCGTACCGCGCAGGAGATGCAAGCCAATGGCGGAGGGGTAACCGAAAATCCGCTCGGCACCAAGCCTGACTTTATGCGCTTCCCGGCCCGCAACCGGATCATCGCCGGGCTCAGCGATGTGACCATCGTGGTAGAGTCGGCCCGAAAGGGGGGGAGTCTGATTACGGCCGAATTTGCCCAGAATTACCACCGGGATGTGTACGCAGTACCCGGCAATCTGGGCAATTCTTACTCGGAGGGATGCAACCATCTTATACGCACTAACCAGGCGTCGCTCTTTACGAGTATCGAAGAGCTGGCAAAGGATATGCAGTGGCAAACTGGGACAGAAAGGGAAAAGAAGCCCGGTAAGACGGTAAAACCGGAAAAAGAAATCTCTTTTGATGGATTCACTCAGGACGAAGGGCAGGTGTTGTCTATGTTGAAAAGCAAGGGAGATATGCAACTGGATGAACTCAGCTGGCACAGCGGAATTCAGTTGGGAAAGCTTGCCAATTTGCTCCTGAATCTCGAATTTCAGGGAATGGTACGGTCAATGCCAGGAAAAAAGTATTCACTCATTTAATGAATGGTAGATTTCAGTAAGTCAACGTTAGAATTGATACAGATGGGCGAGGGGCTCACCGTCGAGTTCAAGCGAACCATCGATAGTCCGTTCAAAATTGCCAAGACCTTGGCCTCCTTTGCCAATACCTCCGGGGGGATTCTCCTTATAGGTATTGCCGACAACAGTACCACGGTAGGGATTGTCTCCGAGCTGAGAGAATTACAGAAGCTGGAAAAAGCCTGCGGTACCCTGATCGAAACCGAGTTGCTGGTACGTTGCAAGACAGTCCAACTCGGTATGAAAAAGATCCTGCGGGTGGAGATCGAAGAAAGTGCCGAAAAGCCGCACTACGCGATCAACGAAAAAGGCGAGAAGATTATCTACATACGGGCGCGGGACCGGTCGGTGCCGACTAACCGCCTGATGCTGCCGGGAGAAGCCGACGCCGCAACCGACAAGCTACTGGCGACGCGGCCCGTCAAAAACCTCATTCAGTTTCTTAAACAAAACGAAAGTATCACCGACCGGGAGTTTTCCAAGCTGATCAATGTCTCCGACAAAAGGGCTACCCGTATTCTTCATGATCTGGAAGAAAAGGGGATAGTATTGCGGCGGGGAATGGGCAAGAGTGCTTTGTACAGCCTGAAACTTGTAAAGTAAAAGGGGCACCGGAAATGTTTCCGGTGCCCCCTACATGTACTGGTCTGAGATTTACTCAGAATACCCGTCACTCGATACCGACTAATTCAAGTTCAAAAGTGAGGTCTTTGCCAGCCAACGGATGGTTGGCATCCAGCACTACGTACTCATCAGCTACTTCCTTAATTACCACCGGAACTACCTGTCCGTTGCCTTCCTGGTGCATGTTGAGCGTGATGCCTTCTTCCAGGGGTATATCTGAGGGTATCTGACTACGGTCAAAATTGATCAGTAGTTCTTCGTTTACGGGGCCATAGGCCTCCCCAAAGGGGATATTAATGGTCTTTTTATCGCCAATTTCCATTCCTGCCACACCGTCATCAAATCCTTTGATGACTTGTCCGCTTCCTAACTGGAAGGCCAGAGGGTCACGTCCGGCGGAAGAATCAAATAGTTGTCCATCGGCAAGTGTACCTTTGTAGTGCACCTTTACGGTATCACCGGCTTGTGCTTTTTTCATAATGTGTTTTTTTTGGAGTAATATAAAGTTGATAAACAACCATCCCTGACAAAATCGTTCCTTGCCCTAGTAAGCCCGCGCAAATACAACCCGACGGCTTGAAGGCTTGCCCGAATACATGCATACCCCTTCTTCGTGGGGAGCGTTAAGAGGAATACAGCGGATGGTCGCTTTTGTCTCTTCTTTGATCTTGTCTTCGGTTTCGGAAGTTCCGTCCCAGTGCGCGTAGATAAAACCACCCCGGCTGTCCAGCACTTCTTTAAATTCCTCGTAGGTATCTACCTGATGGGTATTAGCTTCGCGGTAAGCCAGCGCTTTATCGTAGATAGCTTGCTGTATATCTTCGAGCAGGGAACTGATATGCCCGGCAATGCCATCAAAAGCTACCGTCTCCTTGGTTTTGGTATCCCGGCGGGCTACTTCTACCGTTCCGTTTTCCAGATCGCGCATGCCCATCGCCGGTCGTACGGGTACCGGTAAGTCGGTCTGTTTGAACGCGCTAATCACCTCGATCTTGATGACGCGCCGTCCCGATGAAGTTCGCATGCTGATGATTGACCCTAAAATGGTCGAACTGAGTTGCTACAAAACCTTGCCTCACTTGATGCATCCAGTGGTGACCGATATGCGTAAAGCCGAGGCCATTCTGGCCGCCGGGCTGGCGGCCATCGCGGTGGTGTTCGGCATCTACCAGTACCTGAAGCGCGGCGCGATCGCGGCACGCTGGTCGGACGGCCAGCGCTCCTACCATTTGCAGCGGGTGCGCGAACATCTGCTGCAGGCCAATGCGCGCGCCGAGCATGCGCGCGACTGGCGGCCGCAGGTGTTGGCCTTCTCGGACCACAAGGAGCGGCGGCCCATCCTGCTTACCTTTGCCGACTGGATCGAGGGACAGAGCGG
>CATMVR010000596.1 GCA_950075905.1 uncultured Persicitalea sp.
GATAAGGCATACTCTTGATGATAAAATCACGCAGGAAGGCATCGATATAGCGGGGGTACTTTGGGTTTCCCGTTTCCTGGTAGGCGTTGTACACTTCCAGCAGCTGCGAGTGCCGGTTGGAGAGCCAGGCCCACTCGCGGTCGTTGTTGGGGCCTTTGTAGTACCAGTCGCGGTGGCCGTCGGGCAGGAGCGGTGGTACGCCCCGCACATTCTGCACGTAGAATACGTAGTTCAGCGTCGTGTCGGCTTCGGCTACGGTTTTCGTCGTAGCCGACGGCTGTTTGGTACGGAGGTACGAAGCTGTGTTGCCATTTTTGTAGTAAGCCAGGAGTTCCGTGCAGGCCTGCACCAGATTGCCGTCGGCATGGGCCCGCTTTACTTTTTCCATGCCCGGCGTACTCAGGTCAAACTGGTCCAGCATGGTCCGCATGGCCTCCGGCGCGTAGGCGCAGACATCCCCGACGGTAGTGAGGTCCTGCCACTTTTTCTGGGCAAAGCTTTGTGTGGAAAAGAGGACAAAAATTAGGACGATCGGGAGTAGTCGGGAAGGGATTGCGGGTATCATAAAAGTAGTGTATTGAATCAAATGGGTAGTATCCAATTCCTATCTCACGCTAGGTGACAGGACGGAGTGTTTGATTCAAGAAAGCGCTGATCCTGGCACTTCTACTTCATAAGCTGGTGGCGAGATGGGGTAGTGTGGTATTTTTTTCAGGCAAAAAGAGAAACTCAGCGCAATACGTCAATCCTCAACGGCTTTCGCTAATATGTCTCTGCAGCGCCTCGGCGGTTTTGGCTGACAGCTTACCCCGAAAACGCTGGGAGTTGGGAATATCCTGCGATTCAGAAGGCAAAATCCTGATGATATTCATTGCTTCCAGATCTTTGAGCAGGTCTCGTGCTTTTTGGTGGGTCAATTCAATAAGACAGGTTTCCATAGCTTTTTTTTATAAAATTAACGAAATGAAAGGATAATTTGCCATACTGCCTACCTAATTTCAACAGTACCCACCGTTTTGTCCAGCTAACCAGAAACTCCGACCGGCTTTCTTCCCATTAAATTCTTCCGATTTTTAAGTAAATTGACGCCCTTTACCAGCTACTTGTATGCACCAACTACTCCAAACCCAACCTCCCTCTTTCGGCCGCTGCTGGCTCGTCTCAATTCTTGCCGCGCTCTGCGCGCTATCTATCAGCTCCGCGCCGGCCAGGTCGCTGGCTTCCCCGCTGGAAGGCCGCTGGGACCTCACCATCGACGTCGCCGGCAAGCCCGTTGCCTCGTGGCTGGAAGTTGGCCATTCGGGTACCCGTACCCTGGTAGGCCGCTTTCTGGGGCTTTCGGGCAGCGCCCGCCCCGTGGCCGAAGTTCATATCAAAGACAATACCTTCCACTTCGCCATTCCGCCGCAGTGGGAAAAGGGCGAGGGCGACCTTTCGGTTCAAGGTACCCTCGCCAACGACCAGCTCAGCGGTACTGTGACAACTCCCGACGGAAAAACCTACCCCTGGACGGGCGTCAGGGCCCCTATCCTGCGCCGAACAACGCCACCCGTTTGGGGCAAACCCACCAAGCTAACGGAAGGCAATAGCCTGAAAGGCTGGCACGGCTCCATGCCCACCCATCAGTGGACCATGCAGGACGGTATTCTCAAAAGCGAAAAATCGGGGGCTAACCTCATTACCGACGAGAAATTCAATGACTTCAAACTGCACGTGGAGTTCCGGATTCCGAAGGGTAGCAACAGCGGGGTATACCTGCGGGGCCGTTACGAAGTGCAGGTGGCCGACGGACTGGGGCTGGAACCCGCCGTGGATCAGTTGGGGGCTGTCTATGGCTTCCTCAGCCCCAGCGAAATGGTAGCGAAGCCAGCAGGCGAGTGGCAGTCGTTCGACATCGTGCTCATCGGCCGGATGATCACCCTCGACGTCAACGGCAAGCGGGTGATCACCAATCAGGAAATCCCGGGCGTCACCGGGCGCGCCCTCGACAGCCGCGAAGCCGAACCCGGTCCTATTTACGTGCAGGGCGACCACGGCCCGGTAGAGTACCGGAATATCATCATTACCCCAGCGAAGTAGGGCTATATAACCGAACAAACTAGTACAGGAGAACGCGCGGAAAGGAAGCTTTTATCCAGAAACAAAACAGTCCTCCCAAACTTTTCAGGTCATGAACCGATTTATCCTTACGCTGCTTCTTCTTTGTGCTTCGCTGGTGGTAGTTGCCCAATCCGGCAACAACGCCGCGCCTCAACGCTGGGGGGTATATGAACTGGTACTTTCCGGGCCCTCCACCGGCAATCCTTATATGGAGGTAGAATTGGCGGCAACTTTCAAAAGTGGAGATGCGAGTATCGAAGTACCCGGATTTTACGATGGCGGGGGTACCTACCGCGTGCGGTTTTCGCCGCCCAGCCAGGGAAAGTGGACGTATCAGACCAGGAGCAACGTAGCGGCCCTCGCGGGCAAGAAAGGAAGTTTTCGCTGCGTAGCCCCGACGGGCGCCAACCACGGTCCGGTACAGGTAGTGAACACGCACTACCTGCGCTACGCCGACGGTACCCCCTACTACGCCATCGGCACGACCGCCTACCAGTGGACGAGCGTGAAGCAATCCGTGCAGGCCAAAACCCTGGAAACGCTGGCGAAAGCGCCTTTCAACAAGATCAGGATGTGCGTATTTCCGAAGCACTACCAGTACGGCAACGAAACCGAACCCTGGATGTACCCTTTCGCACGTAAAGACACCATAAATGACCTGACCCAACCCAACTACGAATTCTTCCGGAATTTCGACCAGCGGGTAGCGCAGCTTTCCGATATGGGCATTCAGGCCGACGTCATCCTGTTTCACCCCTACGATGTGTGGGGGTACAGCAAGATGGGAAAAGAAATGAACGAGAAGTACGTGCGCTACCTGATTGCCCGCCTGTCGGCCTACCGGAACGTGTGGTGGTCGCTGGCCAATGAGTGGGACGTGCCCAGCATAAAAACCACCATCGACTGGGAAGGCATCGGTACCCTGCTGCAACGGGAAGATCCGCATCAGCGGCTGCGGGGCATCCACAACTGGTACGATTCGGAAGACCATTTCTTTGACCATACCCGTCCCTGGGTTACGCACGTGAGCGCGCAAACCGCCCAGTTTTACAACGCCATCAAATGGCGCAAACAGTACCAGAAACCCCTACTCTTTGACGAAATGCGCTACGAAGGTGATGTAAAGAGCGGCTGGGGCAACATGAAGGGACAGGAAATGGCGAGCTATTTCTGGATGGCCGGCCTGAGCGGCGGGTACCCTACGCACGGCGACACCTTTCGCAACGATGCCGACGAGGCCACCGAAGTGCGCTGGTGGGCCAAAGGGGGTACCCTGATGGGCCAAAGCCCCGAGCGCATCCGTTATTTCAAGTCCGTGATGGAGCAGGCCCCCGTCACCCAGATGTCCCCGGAACTGGTAACGCCCGGCGAACCCAAAAAGCTAAGCAACAACCTGTACATTTTCTCCAAGCCCGGAGCCTACTACCGGGCCTACGTAGCCGAGGCCGGTCAGGACATAGAACTAAACCTCACCGGAACCAAGGATTATACCGTAGAGGTACTGGACACCTGGAATATGAAGACCATCGAAAAATCGGTAGCCAAACCGGGGCTGTACCGGTACAAAACCACGGTGCCGTACACCGCTGTGCGGTTGGTTGTTGATTGATGGTAGGTGTTGAGCCTGGGTATGTTCAATGAAGTGTGTCATTTCTTAAATTCGGGTGTGACTTCGGACGCGCTCCCCGAACACAATCGTGAGCTGT
>CATMVR010000597.1 GCA_950075905.1 uncultured Persicitalea sp.
ATATTCTCGAAGTATGTGCTGGCCTATCAAATTTTTACATAAGCAACTGATTTATAGCTATGCAACAAGTCTATTGATAAAATACCATATAAAGTATCGTATTAAAATTATCATATTGGTTCCAGCTGTTATATCCCCACACTCTTGCATAAATGCTTTAAATAATAGGCTTAAATTTTTTAAGTAAGTTTATCTTTTCTGTGGGTTGTGTCTCCACAGCCCTTGTGCCACTGTTGGAAATAATATGGCTGAGTGATTTTATTAAGTACCCCTGTTACAGAATATTCGAGCTATGGATACTCCAAAAGAAATAGAAAATAAAATCAAGGCAATAAAGCCCTACTTGAAAGAGGAATTCGGCATTGACCAAATTGGTTATTTTGGATCATTTGCCAAGGGAGACTACACAGCGAAATCTGACCTAGATGTGCTGGTGTCGTTTAACCGGAGCATTGGTTGGAAGTTTTTTGATCTGAAAGAGTACCTGGAATCAGTAGTAGGGAGAAAAGTGGATCTGGTTACCGAAAGATCCTTACGCAAGCAATGGAAGCAGGTAATTTTAGAGCAAGTCAAATATCTATGAAAGAGAGAGAGCATCTGGCCTATATAGAAGATATGATTGAGGCCATTGATAAAATTTTAAGGTACCTGGATACTGTAAATGGGCTGGATGATTTCTTACGAAATGAAATGGTAATTGACGCAGTGACAAGAAACTACGAAATTATCGGTGAAGCGACTAATCAAGTCCCAAAATCCATTAAAGATAAATACCCAAACCTGCCATGGAGACAAATGTATGGACTTAGGAACTTTGCAATTCACGAGTATCATATCATTGATCCCGTGATATTGTGGGAAATAGCTCAGGATCATCTAGCGCAGAACAAAATTCAATTAGAGCATTTGCTGGATATAGAAAGGAAATGAAAAGTAAGTGGGAAAGCCGCTTCGACGAAAAGATACAGCTAAAAATTGCCCGGCAAATGGCGCAGCAACGCGAGCGGATTGGGTTTTGAGGGGGGGGTATACTGCAAGTCGGAGACTTGCGAAATGTTGTCCCACCGGTTGCAAGCCGGCGAAAGCAGAGAAAACAGACAGAAAAAGAACTACACCCGAGCATGATCACCTCCAACCCTGCCTCCATCGACGAATACATCGCCAGCTTCATGCCCGAAGTACAGGTGCTTCTGCAGCAGATCAGAGAAACAATACAAAAGGCCGCCCCCGAAGCACAGGAAGCTATTAAATACGGAATGCCGACCTTCGTGTACAAGGGAAACCTGGTGTACTTTGCCGCCTTCAAAAACCACATTGGCCTGTACGCGTTGCCCACCGGCAACCAGGCGTTTGCCGAAGAACTGGCCGGATACAAGACCGGTAAAGGCTCCATCCAATTTCCGCTCCACACGCCCATGCCTCTGGACCTGATCAGCCGAATTGTAAAGTTTCGGGTGGTTGAAAACGATCAGAAAGCTACTGCGAACAAGAAGTCTGGGCTCTGACAGTGCTGCTTGTAGAGGGACATCGCCTGATTTCGGTGTTTCATTGAGCCAACCCTGCCCTCTATTCTGTATATCTGGCAAAATATTTTCTGCCCAAAATCAAAAATCTGCACCCTTCCTGCCTTTTAGTCGTGTTGAATGGTTCCTAAAAGATTGCATGAAAAAAACACAGGGTATACGGAATTACATATTGGCAGGACTCCTCCTTGTCCTCCCCACCGTAGTGATGGCACAAGTTTCGTTGGGGGCAGGCACCGCCAGACCTGACGCTACGTTTGCGCTCCAGAATGGCGATCGGGTGGTATTTGTTGGAAATTCATTATTCGAAAACGAGCTGCTGTATGGGTACCTCGAACTAGCCCTGACTACCCGTTGGCCCGACCGCCAGGTGACCTTCCGGAACCTGGGCTGGACGGGCGATACCGTCTTTGGCGAAGCCCGCAGCTACTTTACCAATCCACCCACGCCCTACGATTTACTGTTGAAGCAAATCACCGAGGCCAAACCCACCGTGGTGTTTGTGGCGTATGGTGGCATTGAAGCACAAAAAGGCCAGGAGGGGCTTCCTGAGTTTGTCAAGGGGCTGGATAGTCTGCTGGATACCCTTTCCAAACTAGGTGCCAGAACGGTTTTACTTTCTCCGATTCCCTTGTTCTCTGCCAATTCAGCAGAAACCAATAGCCCTCGAAACGACATGCTGGCGCAATACAGCGACGAAATCGCCCGCAGAGCCGCCGCTAAGGGTGCCCTTTTTATCGATGTTTTCAAGCCCTTGAAAGAGTTGGTGAAAACCGTGGCCCTGTCAGACAATGGCTTCCACCTCAACGAAACGGGGTACTACCAACTGGCTGGTTTGCTGGACAAGCAGCTCGGTGGTGCATTACGGTCGCAATCTGTTTCCATTGCGGTACCCAAAAAGGGCACCGTTACCTCAGAAACGGCCAAAATTCTTCCTTCTCCGTCCGAGGGCTCTATTGTGCAGTTTGAGATGGAAAACGCATATTTGCCTTTGCCAGCTCCCGCTAATAGCGCCTCACAGTCTATCGACTCCCGGCTTATTAAAATCAATGGCCTGAAAAAGGGTTTTTACACCCTCAAAACAAATGGCCTGGAAATAGCATCGGCCTCCGCCGACCAATGGGCCAAAGGCGTGGTGGTTCGGCAAGGACCCGAATTCACGGAGGCAGAACAATTGCGGGAGATGATCGTTGAGAAAAATAAAGTGTTTTTCCATCAATACCGCCCTCAGAATAGAACCTACATCATCGGCTTCCGCTCCTACGAGCAGGGCCGGCACGCCAAAGGGCTGGAAGACCTCGGCCTGATCATCACATGGCTGGAAGGGCAGATCGCCCAGCACCGTATGCCTAAATCTTCCGTGTACCAGCTTACCCAACCCAACTAGCATGACCGTAGTAAATACCATAAAATCGTATCGTAGCCTGCTGATCGTTCCGTTGCTCCTGCTGCTTACTTCTTCCATTCATCAGGACAACCAAAAGGAAGATCCCGACCCGGACGTACAAAAAGAACTTGATTCGTTCAAAATAGCCGACGGGTTTGAAGTGACGCTCTTTGCGGCCGAGCCCCTGGTGGCCAAGCCCATTCAGATGAACTGGGACGCCGATGGGCGGCTGTGGGTAGTAAGCAGCACGGCCTATCCGCACGTAAAAACGGGCGAGCAGGCCAACGACAAGATTTTTGTGCTGGAAGATACCGATGGCGATGGTCGGGCCGACAAGTCTACCGTATTTGCTGAGGGGCTGCTCACCCCGACGGGTATTCTGCCCGGCGATGGCGGCGTATACGTGGCCAACTCCACCGAAATACTCCACTTTATGGATACCGACGGGGATGGCAAAGCCGACAAAAAGCGCCAGGTACTAACTGGCTTTGGCGTGGCCGATACCCACCACCTGATCCATACCTTTCGCTGGGGCCCCGAAGGCCGGCTCTACTTCAACCAGTCTATCTACATTTATAGCCACGTAGAAACGCCCTCCGGTATTAAGCGGCTTGAAGGGGGCGGCGTTTGGAAGCTACAACCCCAAACCCTGGATCTGGACGTGTACGCCAAAGGGCTTATCAACCCCTGGGGCTTGCAGTTTGACCGCTGGGGGCAGTCGTTCCTGACCGATGGGGCCGGGGGCGAGGGCATCAACTACGCTTTTCCGGGAGCTACCTTCGTGACCGCACCCGGTGCCGAACGCATTATCCGCGGACTAAACCCCGGTCAGCCCAAGCATAGCGGTTTGGACGTGGTTTCGGGGAGACACCTGCCCGAAGCCTGGCAGGG
>CATMVR010000598.1 GCA_950075905.1 uncultured Persicitalea sp.
CCGGTACGAAGACTGGACGAAATCAGGCAGCGGTACCGGGTAAAATTCAGCGAAGTGGTTGGCCAGAAAGTAGTCCAGGTAAATATCAAGCGCAACACCCGCCACTTTGGGATGCGTATTTGCCAGAAAATTCTTGGTGGTTCGAATTTCGGGATGGCTGTCGGTGAAGTGATCGATGAACCGGTGCAGGCGTACACCCAGAATGTAATCATCTGACCAGCCGGCTACGCGCGTCGGGGTCAGTTTCCCCTTAATGAAATCACCCGTAAAATTACCGAGGATGACTTCCTCCCGGTTTCCGGAAAGGACTATATGCGCCAGAAAGTTCATTCCAGAAAGGTTAATAAGACAAATTTGCGTAGTTTTGTTAGTAGCTTATGAGCGGTTGCATCAGCAAGTTGCTCCAACAACCACTATTTTACCCAAACTACCAAATGATTATTGAAAAAAATAAAGTTGTAGGTATCTCATACAATCTTAGCATACCTGATACGGACGAAGACGAGATGAGCGTGGTCGAAGTCGTCAACGAAGAGGATCCCATGCTGTTCATATTCGATATGAGCGGACTACCTGAAAAGTTCGAAGCGCAGCTTGCCGGACTTTCCATTGGCGATACTTTTGACTTCACCATTGATCCCGAAGAAGGCTATGGGGATTTTGATCCCGAAGCGGTGGTAGACCTACCCAAATCTCTGTTTGTAATGGAGGACGTAGAACAGGACGAGCTCCTGACGGTGGGAAACATTATTCCGATGACCAACGAAGAGGGCGAACGTCTGCAGGGTCAGGTGATCGAGGTAACCAACGACCACGTGATCATGGATTTTAATCACCCGCTAGCGGGAAAAACCATGCACTTTGCTGGCAAGGTACTTTCGATCCGGGAAGCAACGGCTTCTGAGCTGGAGCACGGCCACGTACATGGTGAGGGCGGCGTCTCTCACTGATATTTTTCGGTCTGCCCGGGTGGCATGTTCACGTACATCCGTGCAGACCTATTTTACAAGACGAGCCCGCTGGTACCTACGCCATACTGCTCCACCTCCACTCCGAAGGTTTTCAAAAACTCCACTCCTTCCTCTACTCCGATTCCCTTGTAGGCTGCGTAAGAATCCAGGAAGATAACTTTGCTGATTTTCATGGTATAGATCACCCGGGCGCAGGCAATGCAGGGGGCGAGAGTCACATACAGCGTAGCCCCTTCGATGCGGGAGCCGTTTTTAACCGCATACAGAATGGCATTCTGCTCGGCGTGCAAAGCCAGTGAGCAGCTACCTTTGGAGTCACGGGGACAGCCGGTAAGCGGAAACTCTTCGTCGCAATTGTGGGTTCCGGAGGGAGGTCCGTTATAACCTATGGAGATGATCCGGGTATCTCTGGCCAAAACAGCGCCCACCTGAGCTTTTATGCAGTGAGATTTTTTTGCGAGATTTTTCGCCAATTCCATGTAAATATCGTCGAAATCTGGCTTGGGATTCATGGTTGACCTACTCATATTCGTTCTTATAGAGCACGCAAATTAGACAAAGGATGCCAAAGATTCTAATAAAATCTCCCCTGCCTTACTGGATACCCTTTCAGTTTTTTATATCTATGCTGTGGCTTTTTTCCTGCCACTCAGTACACGCTCAAACCACAGCCACCTCCCTTTCACTTGTAAAAGAAAAAATCCCACTTACCAACTCGGGTACCTTTTATATACTGGATGTCATTGACAAACGCTCCCGAAAAGGCAATTTGCTTGGTGATATTTATGTATATGGGCAATCAAGGTCCCTTGTTTCACCGCAGCCCCTCAACCGCGTGCTGTACGAACACTGGTCCTACTCGATGCGAAACCGCCTGGAAGACTGCCTGCCACTGGAAATTGTACTGGATGAAGTATCGGTAGAAGAGCGCAAGGTGGCCCCGAATAAAATTTCCGGCGAAATAAAGGTGAAAGTATCTTTTCAATGGACGCGGTCGGCTAAGCCCATTTTTTTGACCAGCTACGCTACGGCAAGTACCTACACCCGCCCCGAGACAAACTACAACCACGAGCCCATACTACGCCGGATGCTCGATGGGGCCATTCGTCACTTTGACCAGTGGATAGGCCTCAACGAAGGGAAGAATCCCCTGCTGGCCCGGGGAGTGAAGCTGGTATTTGAACAACCCGACCACAACGAAACCAGCGACACGGTTTTTTACAAGCCTGCCCGTAAGCTTACCTGGTCCGATTTTCAGGGTAGTCCCAACCGTCCAGGCCAACGCTACGCAGCGGCGGTTTTTTCGAGTATGTCTTACGAAGGAAATTCCAAGATGGCCGGCAAGCACCTGCAGGTCACCATTGGCATGAAGGTGTTTATGATCAAAAGTATGTCCTGGGGCAAAGCCGAAGCCCGCAAAACTTACACGCTGGCCCACGAGCAAACGCACTTTGACATCACACGCATCGTGGCCGAACGCTTTAAGGAGAAGCTAAAAAAAATGGATCTGACGATCGAAGATTACGACAGTCAGATCCAGTACGAGTTTCTGGAATCATTCCGGGAAATGAATACCGAGCAGGAGAAATACGACGGCGAGTCTCAGCACGGGCTCAATACTACGGTACAGGCCGAGTGGAATCAGAAAATCAGAGCCGAGATAGAACGGATTTACCGCCAAAGCTAAGCCAATTGCCGCTTTTTCTTACTAATCAGCCAGTCAGGCTTGTTGGTTTTTACTTGGGCCCGTAGCTCATGCAACATGGAATACAACCCGAAGTAGGTACGGTTGATATACAGGCCATGCTGTGAACCCCGGGCTACCTTGGAGTTTTTGAGCTCCTCGATACGGGCGAGCTCGTCGGCAAACGCATAGACGGAATCGAAGTAACTCACATCGCCAAAATCAAACTCATCCACGGCAAAGGGTTTTCCCAGGAGCCCAATCATGGTTTTGAACAGATCGGAAAAAAGTTTTTTGTCGGCCGGAGTATCGGCCGCTACTAGAAATTCAAGATTATAGAAAATCTCCTCCGTTTTCTGATTATCCTCTACGGTATCCGGATTGATAAGGGCAAAGTAGTTATCGTAAAAGAAATCGGGAATCACTTTCACACAGCCAAAGTCTATGACGCCCATAGTACCATCCTCTTGCATCAGGAAATTGCCCGGGTGGGGATCAGCATGAACCTGTCGCAGGTCGTGTACCTGAAAATCGTAAAAATCCCACAGCGCCTGCCCGATCTGATTACGAACCTCCTGCGAAGGATCAGTAGCGAGAAAATCTTTTAAGTGTTTGCCATGCAGCCAATCCATGGTAAGGATGCGACTGGCTGACAGCTCGGGGTAGTACTTCGGAAATACGAGATTGGGAATGTGCGCGCAGGCCTCAGAAATCTCCACCGAGCGTTTCAGTTCCAGGTCGTAGTCCGTTTCTTCCAGCAGTTTTGACTCTACCTCACCCATGTACCGTTCGATATCCATCTCGTTGAGACTGAACAGCCTGACGGCCATTGGCTTCACCATTTTAAGATCGGAGCTGATGCTGTTGGCCACGCCGGGATACTGAATCTTAACGGCCAGCTTTTTATCGTTCAGCGTCGCCTGATGCACCTGCCCTATGGAGGCGGCGTTGAGCGCCTGCATTTCAAACGTATCGAAAAGCTCACTCGGCGTTTTGCCAAAATAATTCCGGAAGGTCTTTACCACCAGCGGCCCTGACAAGGGGGGCGCCGAGTACTGTGACATCTGAAAGCGATCAGTATAAGCCCGGGGCAACACATTGCGGTCCATGCTGAGCATTTGCGCTACTTTCAGAGCTGA
>CATMVR010000599.1 GCA_950075905.1 uncultured Persicitalea sp.
GGGTTTCGTTCTCCTCAGGTATACGCTGACACCTATGTTGCTCTAAACGGACGACTGGGGCGCCCGCTGGTCGACCCAACGGTCAATCTGGCCCTGGAAACCGAAAGCTTTCAACCCAAATCCTGGATATTACCCTTCAATGATGCGATCAAAGGTTTTTAGTACGCTTTTTTTCTGTTTTACGCTTTCCTGGTCCATGGCGCAGCAAATTCCGCTATCGGGAAGGGTGATTTCCTCAAAAGACAGTGCATCTCTGCGGGGATGCACTGTCCTGATCAACAATGGCCGAACAAGTGCACAAACGGATTCGATGGGTAAATTTATGTTCGATGCGGTACCGGCAGGAAGACAAACGATCATTGTTACCCATCCTGAATACAAGACATACCAGCAAGAGCTGTACTTGGCCAGCAGTCAAAACCCTCTCACCATATTACTGACAAGTCGGGTCGAAAACCTGGATCAGGTGACAGTTCGTGAAAAAGGTACCGAATTTGATTTTACCCGGATGCGGGGCGTAGAAAATATGGGCATTTACGAGGGTAAAAAGACGGAAGTAATCTTACCCGAAAAACTCGTTGCCAACCTGGCAACCAACAATGCCCGTCAGGTATTTGCCCGGGTGGCAGGTCTGAATATTTACGAGAACGATGGAGCGGGTCTCCAGCTAAGCATCGGTGGACGGGGACTGGATCCAAACAGGACATCCAATTTTAACGTCCGTCAAAATGGGTACGACATAAGCGCCGATGCACTGGGTTATCCCGAAAGCTATTATACCCCACCCATCGAAGCCGTTGGGAAAATCCAGATTGTGCGTGGCGCAGCCTCATTGCAGTACGGTACACAATTTGGGGGACTGCTGAACTTTGTCATGAAGAAACCTGTCGAAAACCGGAAATTGGAACTGGTATTGCGGCAAAGTGGCGGCTCTTTTGGGTTTTATAACGGATTTGTCAGCGCCAGCGGTAGGGTGGGAAATCTAAGCTACTATACTTTCGCCCAGTACAAGCAGGGTAACGGATGGCGTCCTAACTCTGAATTTAACAACCTGACTCTGTATTCGGATGTTAACTACA
The DNA here is from genome assembly GCA_950075905.1 of uncultured Persicitalea sp. GTDB lineage: Bacteria > Bacteroidota > Bacteroidia > Cytophagales > Spirosomataceae > CATMVR01. The sequence goes on from CATMVR010000599.1 coordinate 1,080, forward strand.
AACTAACTGAAAAAACCTCTCTTGGTATTGATCTGACCCATATGGAGTATCTGGCTCAGCAGCCAGGTGGCCTTACCGACCTTATGTTCCGCCAGGATCCCCGGCAGAGCAACCGGGAGCGAAACTGGTTTCAGGTAAACTGGAACCTGATGGCTTTTGATTTTGACCATAAGTTCGATGCATTGAACGAGTTTAATCTGCGTGTTTTTGGACTGGCGGCTAACCGCTATTCCGTAGGCTTTCGGCCCAATCGGGTGGCAACGGTAGATGACGGCAGCGAAAGGGATCTGATCAAGGGCGAATTTGACAATTGGGGGGCAGAGGCACGCTATCTTAAACGATACTATGTCGGAAAAGCACTTTCTGTGCTTCTGGTAGGAAGCCGCTACTACTCTGGATTCAATCATAGTCAGCAAGGGGTAGGAAGTACTGGCAACGATGCTGACTTCACTTTTGTAGAGCCCGAGCGATTTATTACCTATGATTATCGCTTTCCTAACCGCAATGTATCGGCATTTATAGAAAATGTCATATATCTTAATGATAAACTTTCGCTTACCCCTGGGGTACGTTTTGAATGGATCAGCACTACGGCAGATGGCTACTACGGGAGTATTTCCCGCGATCTGGCGGGTAATATTATTTCTATACAGCGCACGGACGAAACCCGCAACCGAGGCAGAAACTTCGCGCTGGGCGGGCTGGGAATCAGCTACAAGCCTTTGCCCACGGTGGATGTATATGCCAATGCTTCCCAAAACTACCGCTCTATTACTTTTAGCGATATGCGGATTTCCAACCCATCCCTTGTCATTGACCCAGACCTCAGCGACGAAAGAGGGTATTCTATTGACCTGGGCGTACGGAGCCAGCAGACTACTTATCTGAACTATGACCTTGGTTTGTTTTATCTCAACTACGATAATCGAATCGGTGAAGTTCAGTTTTTTGATGAGTCAAACCGGGTAATGCGCCGCCGGGGCAATGTGGGTCAGGCAGTCATCATGGGCATGGAAGCCTACGCCGAAGCAGATTTGATGCACTATCTGTGGCCAGGTACCACGGGTAAGTGGACCGGAACAGTTTTTGGAAACCTGGCCTGGATCAGATCAGAGTATACAGCCAGTGAAACAAAAGGGGTGGTGGGAAACCAGGTGGAATTTGTACCTGAATTCAATTTCAAATCAGGTGCCAGAGTAGGCTACCAACGTCTTAAAGCTTCTTTTCAGTATACACATCTGTCGGATCAGTATACAGAAGCTACCAATGCCCGGGAGGGTGGGGTGGCCGGTGTCGTCGGGCTTATTCCTGCCTATACCATATTAGATGCCAGCATGTCTTACGAGCTAAAACGATTCAAGTTGGAAGGAAGCATCAATAACATCGCCAATACCAGGTACTTTACCCGCCGGGCAACGGGGTATCCTGGTCCTGGTATTCTGCCTTCCGACGGACGTGGGTTCTACCTTACCTTGCAAGTGAAATTGTAATAGTTAGCGTGTTTTATCCATTCCTTCCCAAAGCTCCACATCTAGTATGGTTACCATATTTTGAAAGGATGCCAGAGTGGCGGCGAAACTTTTAGTAGGATAAACTTTTTTAAACGCTGTTTCCAAATAGCCACTGCTATCCAAAGTAAACATGTCATCAAGGCTATTGGTTGAAATAACCCGGTAATAGCTACCAGTTTCGGGCGTTAACGGATAAAGCCTTTTTCCAAATCGCCAGCTGGCAATTTTACCCATCCGGGCTGCTTCTGTAAAAACGGGTTTCATCATGGCCTCCATATTCTGGAGCTGCTCATCCTGACCCGGATTTACCTGCAAGCGGGTTATCTGGAGAAACGGTCCGTTCGCCTGCGTATGTTCAAGGGTTACATCCATGCAGCGATTTACTATTTTTCGGATACTGTCTGTATTCTCCATAATTCCCATATCTGATTGATCCATCATTTGCACAATGTAATCCCAGGTCATGGCATTTCCGGTACGGTATTTCTCACCGCTGGCAAATGATGTTACAGTCATGTAGTCATACTCTGCGTTGGTGCCGCTTGGAAATATACGTCTATACAGCTCCCATTCAAGAATATTTTTTTCTTGCTTACGCTTGTTGTGTACTTTTTTCCAGGTTTTCTCCAGTTTAATGTAATCGACCTCCATTCCCGGTTCTACTTTCATGTATTCCCGGTAGCGGTAAACTGGGCTATCGGAATTGGTTGTCTGGGCATAGGCTTCGGTTAGGAAGAGTGTGCCCACAATCGCAAAGAGTAGCAGGCGAATTTTTATATTGTCCATTGTAGTATATGTTTAAGTTATAGAAGAGAAGTTAGAGGATAAAGAATTTTGAAAGTATCACTCTCCGTTTCTGTAAATGATACAGTGAGTATAAATCAATGGTACAATATTTTTTCGTAAATTCAAATATTATTAGAATAAAATGTATTATTCTAATAAGAGGAAAATCTGCTTTCCGGAGACTGTAAACTAAACTGTGTCACCTCGCTCTGAAGTAAAAAAAACTAAATCGCTAGATACTAAAGAAAAAACGCCATTAGGAAAACTTTCTAAATATTATTTGGATTGCATAACTAATGATTCAGAAAATGGCATAAGGGTATTTGCCCAGAGCAAATTTGATCTTGACTATGGAGAATTAGAAAAACTTCCAGTTTTAGATAATGTCAGTTTAGAAAATGAAATAAATAAATTAA
>CATMVR010000600.1 GCA_950075905.1 uncultured Persicitalea sp.
TTTTATTTCTAGTTCAGCCATGATATGATATTGTATTTCAACAATTTAAACAGTGTAGTTGAGGGATTTATTCAAAAGCACGACGGATGATTTCAGCCTGCTCCTGCGCGTGAATTTTGGCAAAACCCGTAGAAGGTGACGCACTCGAACGGCGCGCAATAACTTCCAGTGGCTGCTCGGGATACATACGGAGCAGGAAGGTCCAGCCTCCCATGTTGAATGGCTCTTCCTGTACCCAGAATACCTTGGCTTTTTTGTACTTTCCGATCAGCTCGTTGAGCTGTGTCTTGGGGAAAGGATGGAGTTGTTCCACCCGAATAATGGCCACATCGTCCCGGTTGTCTTTTTGCTGTTTTTCGTACAGCTCATAGTACAATTTACCAGTGCAAAGAAGTACCTTCTTAACTTTCTTGGGATCGGCGTACGCATCTCCGATTGTCTCCTGAAAACGTCCTTCAACCAGTTCGTCCATGGTCGATACGCAGAGGGGATGTCTAAGCATCGACTTCGGAGACATCACAATCAGCGGCTTCCGGAACGGATAGGTTACCTGCCGGCGCATCATATGAAACAGGTTGGCGGGCGTGGTGACATTCGTAACAATGATATTGTTGTTGGCCGCCAGCTGCAAGTAACGCTCCGGACGAGCATTGGAATGCTCGGGGCCCTGCCCCTCATAGCCGTGTGGAAGCAGCATGACAAGCCCCGTCCAGCGGTCCCACTTGGTTTCGCTGGATGAAATAAACTGGTCGATCATCACCTGGGCGCCGTTGGCAAAATCACCAAACTGGGCTTCCCAGATCACTAGTGCATTAGGATTGGCCATTGAGTAGCCAAATTCAAATCCCAGTACACCGTATTCGGAAAGCAGCGAGTTATAGATCATGAACTTACCCTGATCGTCCTGGATATAGTCCAGGTTGCTGTAGGCCTCGTTGGTTTCGGCGTCGTGCAGTACGGCGTGGCGGTGAGAAAACGTTCCCCGCTGTACATCCTGCCCGCTGAGCCGGACGATTTTCCCATCAGCCAGTACCGACCCGTAGGCTAATAGCTCGGCCGTTGCCCAGTTTACTTTTTTCGACTCAAATACCATCTCCTTCCGGTCTTTCAGGAGCTTATCTATCTGTTTTAGAGTAGTAAACCCTTCGGGAATCGTTGTGATGGCGCTTCCGATGCGTTCAAGTACTTCCAGGGACACACCCGTATCGGGCGACCGTTCAAAGTCTTCGGGCGTGGAGTTTCGCAGACTACGCCATTCAAGTTCCAGCTTGGGCATAGAATAAGGCAGTACCTTTTGCTTTACCATATCCAGCCGCTCCTGCAGCAGGGCCTTAAACTCCTTGTCCATCGTAGCGGCCAGTTCGGCATCCACGTCGCCCCGATCCGCCAGGGTTTTCTGGTAGATTTCCCGGGGGTTCTGGTGGTTCTCGATATATTTGTATAGTACCGGCTGGGTAAACTTCGGCTCGTCTGATTCGTTGTGACCGTGCCGTCGGTAGCACACCATATCGATGAATATGTCTTTGTTGAACTTCTGACGGTACTCTACCGCCAGCCGCATACAAAACACCACTGCCTCCGGGTCGTCGCCGTTAACGTGCAATACGGGCGCATCAATGATTTTGGCGATATCGGTGCAGTAGATACTCGAACGGGCATCTTCAAAATCGGTGGTAAAGCCTACCTGATTATTGATCACAAAGTGAATCGTACCGCCAGTGTAATACCCTTCCAGGCCCGACATCTGCGTTACTTCGTACACAATACCCTGGCCAGCCACCGCGGCATCGCCATGAATGAGTACGGGCAGTACGCGGTCGTAGTCGCTATTGTACATGCCGTCGGCCCGGGCCCGGATCACCCCTTCTACCACCGGATTGACCGCTTCGAGGTGAGATGGATTGGGGGCAAGTTTGAGGTACATTTGCTGGCCACCGGGTGTGGTGATTTGGGAGGAAAAGCCCATGTGGTACTTCACGTCACCATCGCCCCATACCTGATCCGGCATATTGCCTTCAAACTCATTGAACACCTGCTCGTAGGTTTTGCGCATAATGTTGGCCAGTACGTTCAGACGACCCCGGTGGGCCATACCAATCATTACTTCCACCACGCCCATTTCGCCGGCTTTGTTGATCATGGCATCCAGTGCCGGAATAGTGGTTTCGCCCCCTTCCAGCGAGAAACGCTTCTGACCGATGTATTTGGTATGCAGGAAGTTTTCGAAAACTACCGCCTCGTTGAGCTTGGAGAGAATATGCTTTTTCTCATCGAGCGTAAAATCCATGTTCAACGCCTCTTTCTCAATCTTTTCGCGAAGCCAGTTTTTCTGTTCCCGATCACGGATATAGAGGTACTCGAAGCCAATATCACGTGTGTAGATTGTTTTGAGAGATTCAACAATATTGCGCAGCGTGGCAGGTTGGCCAAATACCTCCGAGCCCGCTTCAAATACCGTATCAAGATCGGCATCCGAAAGTTTGAAATCGGCCAGGTCGAGGCGGGGCTGCCGGTCTCTTCTCTCGCGAATCGGGTTGGTTTTGGCCAGCAAGTGTCCGCGCGAGCGATACCCCCGAATCAGGTGAACCACCTCCATCTCTTTTTTGGTATGCGAAGCATCGGCAGGGGCCGCCGGCGACTGAGCAGCCGCTTTACCATTCGTATGCCCATTCTGAGGATATTTCTGGTAGAATTCGAACCCTTCAAAGAATTTTCGCCATCCTTCGTCGATAGAAGATGGGTCCTGCTTGTATGAATTATACAATTCCTCTATGTAAGAGGCGTCTGAATTTGCTATGTAGGAATAATTATCCATCACGGTAGTGATTTTTCTTTTATCGTGCAAAGTTACGAGATGTTATTTAAACAAGACACAAAAAATGCCTTTTTAAGGATACAATGCCAAACTCTCTAATATTTAAACACTTACTTAGTTCATATGAAATCCGGTTGGGCTGGGTATGAATTTCAACATGATCTCATGAAGACTGATGGGGCTGTTATTTACCCCTACAATGCCACTTTCGATGGCGCGGGAGTTATAAATGTACCCTACCCTGACATTCGGGGATACCTGCGCTTCGGCCGAAAGCTGAAAGTAGTTTACCTGCGCCATTCGGTAGTAGGCCCCGAAGCCCAGCTTCTCGTTGTACCACACCCGGCTACCAAGGTCAATCCGAAGCCTGGCACCGTTTTCCTGCACAATCAGCAGGCTCGGAATAAACTTTATCTGATCAGTGGTTTGGGGTGTGGCTCCTGCCGTAATGTACAGGGGCCTCCGGTATTCAAAACTAGCCTGCCTGCTGCCTCCATAGCCCTGGGAAAGAAGTTCTGGTTTGGAAATTCCGAAGTAGTAACGGTCCGATTTCAGCCAAATACCCGCCCCAACGCTGCCCAAGGCCCGATTTTGGGAGGTATTTGACGCAAAATCATATACGGGCAATACGTTAATGCCGCCCTGTACGCCAAACGATACTTTCCAGCGCACGGAGGCATCCCAATGGTAAGCCGCTGACCCATAAACCCCCGTTGTGTAGTAGGGCGACATCCGGTCGTTAAGGGCCTGCAGGCCAAGGCCTATTTTGCCTTTTGCCGTGGTGCCGTCCATAGAAAAACTCTGGGTAATCGGGGCGTTGGGAATCAGAAACCACCTTCTGCGCAGTAGGACCGTCATGTTGAAATCTTCCCGCATACCGGTAAATGCTGGGTTGATGGCCATTGGATTCTGAATATACTGCTCGTATAAAACATCTTTCTGCGCCAGGCTATTGGAAGATAGAAAGAAGACCGTT
>CATMVR010000601.1 GCA_950075905.1 uncultured Persicitalea sp.
TGCAGCCCGGTCCTGAATGATTGCTTCCTTGGGCCAGTTGCTGGCTTTTAAGTAAAGGTTATTGGTAAAGAGTACCCTATCCAGGCCCGTACCTTCCCCGTTGTCGGGTTTGTACTGATCGCCCTGCACTACCTTGCTTTCCCCGGCGATGAAAAAAATATTATTGGCAATGAGTACCCCCTGGGAGCGGTTGTCGATGGCAATGCGGGCTACCTTGCCAGCGCTGACGTAAATGGTATTGTTGTAGAAATAGGTGTTGATGGGCCCCTTGCGCTCGCGTTCATTGCCCTGGTAGCCGCTCAGCCAGAATACCTTTCCCTCCTGAAAGGCCCCGTCTTTACCCTTAATGCGCTGGCCATCGTCCACGCTGATGTTGTAGCGGTAAGCGCAGTTGTAGTTATTCCCCAGAATCTCGCAAAACCCGCCGGCATTGTGGGCCGAGAAATTGTACTGCATCACCACGTTGTCGCAGTTGAAATCGATGTGCGCGCCGGCGGAGTCGCCGGGTCCGTTGGCGTACATGAAACTGTTTTTCTCAATCAAAACGTACGAAGCACCCCAGGTCCAGAGGCCGCTGCCACGCCCCCACTTGCGGCCGTCGTCGGTGCTGCCGGAGTACTTTACTTCATTTTCCGTGAGGTACACAAATTTGACCCCTGACATCTGAATGCCGGGGCCACCGGCTTTCAGAACTTTGTTGTTGGTTATATCGACCCGCTGGATATTCTGGTTTTTGCCGGTGAGTTTGATCCCCGTATGGCTCACATTTTCGATCACACAGTTGGCGATCCGTATATCTTCCATCACCACGTCTTCCAGCTGGTTGATGAGCCGAATGCCCCAGCCGTACTTCTGCGTACCATTGGCCGACTTTACCTCCTCAGCGGTTCTCTCAACGCCGGGATTTTCAAAATAGACCTCCGAAATACGTAGTTTTTCCAGCCGGATACCTACCACCTTTTTGGCTTTGGCGGTAGTAATGAGTACCCCCACGCGCATGAGTTGTTCGGAGTCGAGGGTGGTGTAGCCATTGGCGGTTATGGATACGTTGCGGACGTACACGTGGCTGCAATCCATCAGCAGAATCCCTTCTGCCTTATTTTTGGCGTCAATCAGTGCGGGATGAAAGTCTGCCTTGTTTTGCCAGCTGACGGTTTCTACGACGATTGGCTCATCGTGTGTGCCGGTCCAGCCAATGGCCCGCAGGCTTCCCACAAAAGTTTGTCCATCGGCCAGCAACAGGCGGTCGCCGGGTTGCAAAGGTAGCGCACTGGCCCTGGCTAAACTCTGGAAAGGGGCCGACCTTGATTTCCCGTCGTAGGTATCTTTTCCCAGGGTAGGGTGCAGATAATAGTCGGTAGCCAGGGCGCTTTGAATGAGGCCAGGGAGCAAGCTACATAAAAGGATATAGGCGATGAACGTTGTAGTCCTCATGGGATATACTGAAAAGTAAGTTTCAAAAAAAGTACTCAGAAATCCTCTACCACCTGGTAGCGGTCGGGGTGAGATTGGCTGTATTCTTTGTCCTGGGAGAGACCCAGAAACGCAGGGTCCAGGAGTTTCCTGTTCCACTGAATAGCTTTGGATTTCAGTCCGTTCAAGGTTTTGCTATCCTTTTCGGCCAGATTGTTCTTTTCTCCAATATCGGCTTTAATCTGGAACAGAAAGTCAGTATTGGGCTGGGTAATCATCTTTTCATTTCTGGATCGTACCGCCCACTTCTGCTGATCGAAGTTGCGCCAGTAGAGGTAGTCGTGGGGAAAACCCTTGTTTTGTCCGGTCAGGAAAGGCATCAGGTTGACGCCGTCCAGCTCGTTTTTAGGTTGTACATTCGCCAGAGCTGCCGCCGTGGCGAAAATATCCAGGGAAATAACCGGATTGTTGTAGCGGGTGCCGGCCGGAATTTTGCCGGGCCATTGCACTGCAAAGGGCACCCGGATGCCCCCTTCGAAGAAATCACTTTTCTTGCCCCTGAGAGGTGCATTGCTGGAGGCATTGTCGGGGGTGGGGCCGCCGTTGTCCGACAGGAAAAATACGATGGTATTGCGGTCTATTTTCAGCTCTTCGAGCGTGTTCAAAATCCCCCCAACGCCATCATCTACGGCGCTCACCATGGCGGCGTAAGTACGGCGGCGGGGGTCTTTGATTTCCGGGTAGCGACTCAGGTACTTCTCCGTTGCCTGCAAGGGGGCGTGAGGAGCATTGTAGGCCAGATACAGAAAAAACGGACTATCTTTCTTTTTCCGGATAAACCGGATGGCTTCCCGCGACAGCGCATCAGTTAGGTACTCTTTTTCTTCCACCCGTTTGGTATTGTGCAGCAGCTTGGTGCGATAGGCATCAAACTGGGCCTTTACTTCCGACAGATCTTTGAGCGTCAGATTTTCGGGGAAGTACTGATGGCCACCACTCAGAAAACCGTAAAACTCATCAAACCCACGTCGGTTGGGGTGCAGGGTAGGGTGGGCACCCAAGTGCCACTTGCCCATCACGGCGGTGGAGTAATTGGCCTTTTTGAGGAGGTCAGCTATGGTTTCTTCCGTTAGGGGTAGCCCCATGGCGGGGTCGTTGGGGGCCATGAGCGGGTTACGGCCAAACCCGAAGCGATCCTGGTAGCGGCCGGTTAGGAGCCCGGCGCGACTTGGCCCGCACACGGCGTAGGAAACGTAGCCTTCGGTGCATACGACTCCATTATTGGCTATCCGGTCGATGTTGGGGGTACGGATGTCCTTGCTGCCGTGGAAGCCCACATCGGCGTAGCCCTGATCGTCGGTCAGAATCACCACGATGTTGGGCGGCTGTACTTTTGGCGCCAGGGCAGTTTGGCCGGAGGTACCTTCCCGGAAAAAATACATACAGGGCAACAAAGCTAAAAAGAAGATTTTTTTCATCGGGTTGATGCATAAGCCCCTTCACTCCTGACCAACCCGCGAGACAGGGAAAGGCCAGAAGCAAAGGGGAGGTTTTTACAGATAAAGGAGAGGTTTGCTAAGTTCTTATCAATTCCAGACCGGATTTTGTACCAGGTTCCGGTTGGCGTCGATTTCTGACTGCGGAATCGGGAAAACTTCCGATTGACGGCCCCGGTACACCGGTTTGTAAGGTCCTACCTTATCGTTGATTGCCCGCTGATACGCCGCCTGTACTTCATTCCAGCGCTTTACATCGAAAAACCGGAGACCCTCAAAGGCCAGTTCGACGCGCCGCTCGTGGCGCACAATGGCGCGTAACTGGGCCTGAGTCAGACCGGTACCTTCCACATCTTCAATTTTGGGCATTTTAACCCGGGCCCGCACCTGATTCACCAGGGCGTACACCTCGGTGAGCTGATTGGTTTCTACCAGCGCTTCGGCGCGCATGAGCAGTACATCGGCGTAGCGAATCACGTAGAAATCCTGCCCGCCGGGTGCACCTACCCCAATGCCGGTGGCGGAGGCGCTGTTGCGAACATATTTTTTGAGTCCGAAGGTAGTCGCTGTGTTGCCCGTAAATGCCCGGTTGATGTCCGTCAGAAAGATATCGTTACGGAAATAGACCGAAGCAGCGAGGCGGGGGTCACGGTTTTCTTTGGGCGTGGCTGCTTTGTACAGCGGTGATTTGGAGATGGGAAGTCCGTCGGTGGCGTAGTAGGCTTCGACCAGGTTGCGCATGGGCTGCACATTGACCTTGGGTATACCGGCAAAGGTCGCCGAGAAGGTTTCACCGTTATCCGACTGATCCTGTAAAAAACGAACGGAGAATACAATCTCTTTGGACTTTTCACCCGCCAGGGTAAAGAGTT
>CATMVR010000602.1 GCA_950075905.1 uncultured Persicitalea sp.
GGAAAATTGCTGTTCTGCAGATTGTCAAGAAATCATCCAATTGCCCTATGAAGAGCAAAAACGACTTCGTCAAGGCATTCCAAACAGCAATAAGATCTTTAAAAAGGGTCGTTCAGAAAAGCTAAAGTTCAAAAAATAGGCGATAGTTTCAGAGGGATCGTGAAAATTCAGAATTCAGAATTCCAAAACCACTCCCACAGACTGTCCCGTAAATTGCACATTTTTGAGAAGCTCGGCGGCCTTGCGGTGGCTCTTGCGCAGGGCCAGGTAGGTGACCCCGTCGAAGAGCAGCAAAAAACCGCCCTGCAAGATAACCGACTGCCCGAAACCTTTCAAGCGATCGTGATCATCGGGCGAATTTTTGGCCCGTTCCATCAGGTAGAGGCCCCCCATCACGTAGCCCACGTCCAGGCCGGCGTTGAACAGCAGCGTTTTTTCCAGGCCGTGCAGCTGCTCGATGCTTTCATCAAGCGTAGTAGGCAGGTTGTTGCGCTGCCGCAGGGAGCCAATCAGCGACGGGGCCGCTATGCCCAGGTTCACGATGTTCCAGTAGAGGTTCATGCGGTGGAAGTACTTCGTGCTGCCGCTCGTTTGGGCGGCGGCAATGCCCCCGTAGGCAATATTGGCCACCGACCAGCCCGACAGCACTGACATTGCGGAGGTTTGCACTTTCAGCCGGCGCTGATTCAGATCGGTAAGGGCGGTAGTTTGGGCCCGGATGGCCGGGGATAGCAGCAATAGCAGGCAGATCAATCGGAATTTTTTCATAGCAAGATCGGTGTTGGGTGTTTATCCGTCGGCTATTGGAAGCTTCGGCGTTGCAGCATAAACTCCCAAAGCCCCCCAAAAGTTGGAACGAATCTGTACTATCGTGGTATTTTTCCAACGAATCGCAACGATCCCCAACCAGGATTCGTTTACTAGTAGTATTTTTCCTATATTCATATTAGAAACGACTTCATCTTCAATGCTCGATATACACGATAAAACGCTCGGTACCAAGCAGAAGGCCCTGCGTATCAACCTGGATCCGCGCCTGTACGGTTCCTTTGCCGAAATCGGGGCCGGACAGGAAACCGCCGCCATTTTTTTCAAGGCCGGGGGGGCTTCCGGCACCGTGGCCAAAACCATGTCGGCCTACGACATGACGTTCAGCGACGCCATCTACGGCACCGAAGAGAGTGGCCGCTACGTGTGCGAGCCGCGACTCATCAAAATGCTCAACAAGGAGTATAGCCTGCTCGAAAAGCGACTGGCCGAAAAGCGCGGCGACAGCACCCAGTTTTTCTCTTTTGCCAATACAGTGGTGGCTCTCAACTACCAGAAAACCAACGAACCTCACGGCTGGATCGGCCTGCGGTTTCAGTTGCAGCCCGGCGGGCCCTACAATGAAGTGGTGGTGCACGTACGGATGCTCGATAACGAAAACGTGCTGCAGCAGCAGGCGTTGGGTATCATCGGCGTCAACCTGATTTACGGCTGCTTTTACTACCACCAGTCGCCCGATACGCTGCTGCTTTCGCTTATGGATGACCTCAGCCCCGAGCGTATCGAAATCGACATGATCCGGTTTAGCGGACCGGATTTTATGGGCGTCGACAACCGCCTCATGAGCCTGCACCTGGTTAAGAATGGCTTTACCAACGCCGCCCTCTTTGGGCCCGACGGGGGCGCGCTGCAACCCTCCGAGGCTTTCTATAAGAAGCACATTCTGCTCATGCGCGGGCGGCTGCGGCCCATTACCAACGTGCATATCGATCTGATAGAGAACGGTACGAAGCAGTTTCTGGCCGAGCCCGATGTAGACGGCAGCCGCGTATTGATGGTGTCGGAGCTGACGCTGCAAAACCTGCAATCTGACGATGAAACCATTGACGAAAAAGACTTCCTGGACCGCGTGGACATTCTCTGCTCCATGGGGCATCAGGTGATGATCTCCAATTTCCATGAGTACTACCGCCTTGTGGCTTATCTCTCCAAGCTGACCCGCCTCAAAACCGGACTGCTGCTGGGTATCCCGAGCCTGCAGGATATTTTTGAGGAAAGCCACTACGCCCACCTGCCGGGGGGCATTCTCGAATCTTTCGCCACGCTGTTTAGCCGCAAGGTGAAGCTGCTCATCTACCCTACCCTGCGCGAGGACGACAGCATCTATACCTGCCAGAATTTTGAGGTACCCGACAACCTCAAACCCCTGTTTCAGTATCTGGTCATCAACGATAAGATCGAGGATATTCGCAACTACAAGGTAGAGCACATGCGCTGGACCACCGATCAGGTGCTGGCGATGGTGAAGAGCGGCGAGCCGGGCTGGGAGGATCTGGTTCCCGATAGCGTGGCGGAGATTATCAAAGATAGGTGCCTTTTTGGCTTCCCGTGCGTGGTGTACGACGCCCGGCAGGCCGCACAGAAAGTAGGGCTGGAAGGATAAGCTCAGTGGAACTTCCCGAAAGCGTACAGCTTTCGGGAAGTTGAGTCTGCTTCACCGGATCGAGAAGGCGCCTTCGCCAATCTTCTGCCCTTCGGCGTAGAGTTCCACGGTGTAGGTACCCTTCTGGTAGGGCTGCGTACGATTGTAGAGGATGCTCACGTCCTGATTGGTGCCCGTATAGGCTACATCTTTACTGAGCGTGAAGGCGTCGTCGGCCCCCTTGTAGCTAAAAACCCCCGACCCCAGGCTTTCGTCGGAGAGGGTCGCGCCCTTCGGATCGAGTATTTTGAGATAGATGCGCTTGGTTTCGGACTGAGCCAGCGGATTTTTCTCCAGTAAGAACTCCACCCGCAGATTATCTACCCGCCGGGCTTTTACGTCGCTGCCTTCGCGCTCGCGGCCCTTGGCCGAAATAGCCACTATCTTTACATTCCGGGCTTTTAGCCCCGAGGCCAGGTGTACTTTTTCTTCCAGATCGCTGGTTTTGGTCAGTACTTCCGTTAGGGAGTCGGCCAGGAGTTGCCGTTCCTGCATCAGGGCGGTATTGGCCACGCTCAGGGTTTCGTTTTGCCCCGCCAACACTTTGTTTTTTCGGCGTAGCTGCCCAATTTCGCTATCCTTGGTAGTCAGAAATGCCTCATAGTCTTTTACTTTCGTGGCAAGCAGGGTATTTCCTTTGCGTAGTTCGGCCCGGTCGGTCTCGATCTGTTGCTTTACCCGCTGCAACTGTGCCAGGCTTCCGCCCAGCTGCTTTACCTGGGCTATGCGGATATCCAGTTGCTCAGAGATCGAATCCAGCTTCATTTCGGCCTTCATCAGGTCTGTCACCCGCACTTCCAGGTCCTGCTCCTGCTTGGTCGTAATGGCCCTCTCGTGGTAGTAGAGGTACCCAAAGACGGCCGCCACCAGGGTCATCAACAAAAAGCCAATCAGTAAGCCGACGTTGGTTCTGTTTTCCACAACTGCATCCTTTGGTTAAAAAAACAAAATCTTTTCTGTAACGAACCCACCGGCAATCTCATATCCCTCCGCCTGTTTTCTTCGTGTACGGTCAGGGGGACAGAGACAAATCTAGTATGGTTTAGGAGAAAAAAAAAGCCGTGGGACTTTCCACGGCTTTGTAAACAGGCGCTATACGGCGGGCAACAAAAAAATCAGTAATCGCCCCCGGCACCGCCGCCCCCAAAACTACCACCGCCAAAGCCGCCGAAGCCGCCACCGCTACCACTGCCGCCCCCCCAGCTACCGGAGGAGCTACCCCAGCCCGAGGGAGTACTATACGGCCAGATGACCGGCCCGCCAGCGTTGCGGCAGCCCCGCCCTCCTGAGCCACCACCGCCCC
>CATMVR010000603.1 GCA_950075905.1 uncultured Persicitalea sp.
GTGTGATCACGGATGCCATTGTGAGCGTGGAAAACAACGGCAGCGTGTCGGTAGTGGCGTTTCCGCCGGCGCAGGGTAGCTCACTCACCTACAAAATGGTGTTTGAACGCGCCGATAGCCCCACGGGGGAGTTTCAGGAAATAGGTACAGTCGACAACCTCAACCGCTACTCGGATATAACGGTAAATTCGTCGGAGCGCTCGTACTGCTACCGGGTGAGCTACGAAAACGCCTGCGGCACGCGCTCCGATCCCAGCGAGGCGGTCTGCACGATTTTTCTGCAAAGGTCCGGCAACCTCATCCGCTGGACCAACGACATGCCTTTTACGGATAATGTGGGCTCGTACTTTGTCATCAAGCTCAATCAGGGGGGCGCGTCTTCCGAAACGGGCGTGGGGCTCAATGTGTCGTACGACCCAAAACTTGACGACCCCACCGAGCAGCAGTTTGACTATCAGATCCGGGGCCGCTCGCAGAACGGCAACTTCCTTAGCTTCTCCAATATCCTTGTTTACCGTCGGGAAGCGTCCCTTTTCTTACCAGATGCCTTCACACCCAACGGCGATGGCCTCAACGACGTGTTTGAGTTGAAAGGTACCTTCGTCGACAACTACCAGATGATTATCTACAACCGCTGGGGACAGTCCATCTTTCAGACGGCTACGGCTGGGCAGGGGTGGGATGGCACCGTGGGCGGCGAGCGGGCCCCGGAGGGTAGCTACGGCTACAAGGTGATTATCAGCGACGACACGGGCCGGGAGTTTGTCAAAGCGGGCACCTTTCTGCTTTTACGGTAAAGCTGTTATCTTTGCAGCCGATGGCTTTACGGCCGGTTTGCTCCGGGAGCCAGAAAACGATTTTCACTCAATAAACACGACCTACGATGTTTGGAAACATGGGAGATATGATGGGCATGATGGGCAAAATGAAAGAGTTGCAGTCCCGCATGAAGGAAGCCCAGGAGCAATTGGGAGGTATTACCGAGTCGGCCGAATCGGGCGCCGGGATGGTGCGCGTTACGGTCAACGGCCACAAGAAGGTAGTAGACCTGAGCATCGACGCCGACCTGATCAGGCCAGAAGACAAGCAGATGCTGGAAGACCTCGTGGTAGCGGCCGTCAACAAGGCCCTGGAAACGATTGAGCCCAAAATAAAGGAACACCTGCAAAAATCAACCGAAGGGCTACTACCCAACATTCCGGGCATGGACCTGGGAAGTCTGATGAAGTAAGTTTCCCTTTTTATCATCCCCCTCATCTTTATAGCTTCTCCGGCCGTAAGACCGGAGTTTTTTTCTAATGAAACAAGTTGCCATCGTCATTCTCAATTATAACGGACAAAAATTTCTCGAAGAGTTTTTACCGACGGTGCAACAGTATTCTCAGGGCTACCATATCTGGGTAGCCGACAACGCCTCTACCGATACGTCGCTGGCCTGGCTGCTCCAGCAGAGCAACGTGCATACGCTCAACATCCCGCTCAATAAAGGCTACGCAGGCGGATACAACTACGCGCTCTCGCGCATTGAGGCCGAGTATTTTGTGCTGCTCAACTCCGACGTAGAGGTGACCCCCAATTGGGTAGACCCGGTGATTGCCTATATGGAAGCCAACCCAAACGTGGTGGCCTGCCAGCCCAAGATCAAAGACTATCACCGCCGCACGTATTTCGAGTACGCCGGGGCCGCTGGGGGCTACATGGATTTTCTGGGCTACCCATACAGCCGGGGGCGGCTGTTTGATACCTGCGAGGAGGATACCGGGCAGTACGATGCTACGGTGGATATATTCTGGGCCAGCGGGGCGTGTTTTTTTGTGCGCAAGGATGCTTTCATGAAAGCCGGTGGCTTCGACGAAACCTTCTTTGCCCACATGGAGGAGATTGACCTTTGCTGGCGGTTTATCAATCAGGGAAAGCGCATCGTATGCTGCGGCGACAGCGTGGTATACCACGTGGGAGGCGGCACGCTGCACAAATCCAACCCCCGTAAGACCTTCCTGAACTACCGCAACAACCTGCTGATGCTCTATAAGAACCTACCTCCCGGCCGCCGGCTGCCCGTGCTGCTTATACGATTGATCATGGACGGCATTTCGAGCGTACGGTTTATTATGGCCGGTGCGTGGCCGGACGTATGGCAGATTGTCCGGGCGCATTTTTCGTTTTACTGGTCGATTTTTGGCAAGAAAAAGTACGAGAAGAGGACGCCTTTCCGGGCGCAGCTATACCCCAGAAGCGTGGTGTGGGAGTACTTTGCCAAGGGAAAGCGACGCTTTTCTGAGCTTCCCTAAGCAGCCTCAAGCTCTATTACCACTCCCAGATGGTGGGGCTTTGGTGCCGGCGCAGGTGCTTACGGATCTCCATCCAGAAAGCCATAACCAGATACAAAATGATCGGGGAGCCAAAAGTCAGGAAAGAAGCATAGATGAAGTAAAGCCGGATGCTACTGGCCGAGATATTGAGTCTTTCACCTAGTGTGGCGCATACCCCGAATACCTGATTTTCTACGTAATAACGGATACGGTTCATACGGTTTTATCTTTTAAAATACCAAATTAACACTTTGATCCGATGAATGCAAATGGGAGGGCGGAGCTGCAAACCGGAAAAACTTCCCGAAAATATCGTTACTAACTCCCGTACAATCAAATTGTTTGGTCTGTATAGTTGTTTTCCGAACAATTTTCGTTTCTTTGTGATTGAAGAACTTTTGAATTTTGACAACTCACGCTTTGTGAAAAATGGATTCCCTGCCTCTCAGGGAGGATTTTCCGGAGCTCTACCAAATGGCTCCCAACCCTAGGCCTTTCCTTCTACAAGTCGTCAGGGTCACAATTCCGAATTCTTTGCTTGTATTATTTTTCATTCTTATTATTCCATTATCATGCAGACAGGTACTGTAAAATTTTTCAATGAAGCCAAGGGGTACGGCTTTATTGTTGAAGACGATTCTAACAGGGACATTTTTGTGCACGTAACGGGGTTGGGAGGCCTCACTATCCGTGAAAACGACCGCGTTGAGTACGAGGTTGTGGAAGGCAAAAAAGGACTGAATGCTGTGCAAGTAAGAAAGATATAGTTTTTACTTTTCCACGCAGTGAAACTACAAAAAGACCGCGGCTTTGCTGCGGTCTTTTTGTTTGTAATGTACTATCAGAAATTTCAGGCGATCCAACTTTCGACCTCTTCCTTCTTGGGCATAGGCGCGTCAATTTTCAGCTTCTTGCGCATGCCGCCCAGGTCATTAAATACCTTGTTGGGATTGGCCTCTTTCAGCTGTTGGATGGTCAGAAGGCCCATTTTTTGCAGCGCGGGTATCCACACGGTGGGTACGCCGGCAGCTTCGTAGTCAGCGTCGGTGGCCATTTCTACCTTTTTTTCCGGGCGCATCTGCGGGAAGAAAATCACCTCCTGAATGCTCGCGTTATCCGTAAGCAGCATCGTGAGGCGGTCAATGCCAATACCGATACCGGCGGTTGGCGGCATACCGTATTCCAGTGAACGCAGAAAATCATCGTCCATTTCCATGGCTTCCGCATCGCCCCGCTCTTTCAGTTTGAGCTGATCCTCGAAGCGCTCGCGCTGATCGATCGGATCGTTCAGCTCCGAGTAGGCGTTGGCAATCTCTTTGCCGTTCACAAACAGCTCAAAGCGCTCTACCATACCCGGCTTGCTGCGGTGCTTCTTGGTGAGCGGCGACATCTCTACGGGGTGATCGATGATGAACGTCGGCTGAATGGTGTGTTCCTCCACCTTTTCACCAAACACC
>CATMVR010000604.1 GCA_950075905.1 uncultured Persicitalea sp.
TTTGTTGTATACATTAAAGTCGATTTATAGTTAATATCAGGCTTCTACCAGGAACTCATCGTGCTGACTGATATCCAGACCCACTTTCTCATCCTCTTCGGATACACGCAGTGGCAGAATCATGTCGGTCACTTTTAAAAGCAGGAAGGACATTCCGAAAGCAAACGCAGACACCAGCACAAGAGCAATCATGTGGTTAAAGAACAGAGTAGTTTCGCCGTAGGCCAATCCCTGATCAACTACTCCGCTGTTTACGCCGCTATTGGCAAAGATACCCGTCATCACCATACCTACCATACCGCCTACACCATGGCAGGGGAATACATCAAGGGTATCGT
The DNA here is from genome assembly GCA_950075905.1 of uncultured Persicitalea sp. GTDB lineage: Bacteria > Bacteroidota > Bacteroidia > Cytophagales > Spirosomataceae > CATMVR01. The sequence goes on from CATMVR010000604.1 coordinate 339, forward strand.
CGAGCGTAGACTTAGTGCGCAGGTGGGCAATGTAGTTGCTGATCATGGAGGCTACCACCCCGATAAAAATGGAAGAGGGGATTGTTACAAAACCAGCCGCTGGTGTGATAGCCACAAGACCTACCACGGCACCGGTACAGAATCCAAGGGCCGACACTTTTTTGCCCCGGGCCACGTCAAAGAGAATCCAGGCTATACCCGCTGCACCCGCTGCGGTGTTGGTAGTGGCGAAAGCCGATACTGCCAACGCCGAGGCGCCTACCGCTGAGCCAGCGTTGAAACCAAACCAGCCAAACCACAGCAGACCAGTACCCAACAGCACAAAAGGTATATTGGCGGGGGGAAGTACGCTGGCTTCCACATGAGATTTACGTCTTTTCAGGTATAGAGCACCGGCCAAAGCCGCCCAACCCGCAGACATGTGTACTACCGTTCCTCCCGCAAAATCAAGAACTCCCATATTGAAGAGTAGTCCCTCGGGGTGCCAGGTCCAGTGGGCCAGGGGTGCATAAACGAATACGCTGAACAATAGAATAAAAAGGACGTACGAACGGAAGTTGATCCGCTCAGCCATGGAACCCGTTACTAAGGCTGGGGTAATTACTGCAAATTTTAGCTGGAAGAAAGCAAACAAAGCCAACGGAATGGTAGGTGCCAGCGACCAGGGAGTGCTGTCAAGCACGCCGTTGAACATGAAATAAGTCATAGGATTGCCAAATAAACCTCCAACCGACTCACCAAAGGCCAGGCTGAAGCCCACCGTTACCCACAGGATGCTGATGACACCCATCGCTATAAAGCTCTGGAGCATCGTGGAAATGACGTTTTTGTTGTTGACCATACCTCCGTAGAAGTAAGCAAGGCCGGGGGTCATGAGAAGAACCATGGCAGAGGCCACGAGCATCCAGGCAATATCTCCTGAATCAAGTCCCTCAGTAACAATTTGTGTTGGCACGGCGGGCATAAATACCCCCAGCAGACTGATAGCCAACAGAATGATTAATGGAACATAGTTAGGCTTTTGCATTTCAAACAATGGTTTTGGTTGTACTTGTAAAAAAGGAGATTGATAGTATTTAATTTAGGTTAGAATGCGTAGATGAAAGCCATTCCGATGGTAGTTTGGCTGTTTTTGGTAAAGTTGCCATTGGAGTCTTCAAATTGTTGTAACTCGCTATTGCCGCCAACCTTTGGATAACTGTCGATACGAACCTCAGGCTTCAAAAGCACATGACCATCAGCCAGGGTAAAGTTGCCGGTCAGGGTAAAGGAGTTTTCCTTGGTACCCTGATCGAGGCGATTTAGCAGGGCCCGGGCGCCATCCTGGTTATTAAAATTTTCGTAGCGCGCTCCAATACCGAACACATCCGTGATAGCAACATTACTGTATAGCGCAACACCACCCCAGGTACTGGTTTCGGAGGGGCCACCGGCTCCCTGGTAGTCACCCTTCTGAGCGCCGTAGGCTGCGTTCAATCCCAGCAAAAACTTCTCGGTAATCTGGTAGCTGGTGGTAATATCAAATACCCGGTAGAAAGCATCTTCCTGAGCCACCGAAGGCACACTTTCGTTGGCTTCGTTGCTATTGATGAAATTGAGGTATACATTCCAATTCTCTACCGGTGAAACAAACAGCTGGCTGATGAAACCTTTCTGACGGTTGTTATCACCGAGGCCATCTACGTTATTTACCAGACCTACCATCAATGAAGCGCGGTCAGAAAAAGCATAGGTGGCTTTCAGGCCTGTATGGTAAAAAGGACCATTGTTAAAGAGGTTGGAGAGCGAATAGTTGAAGTTGACAGGGGCATCAATTACCTCGTAGCCAATATGAGTTCCAAACTGGCCGGCTGTCATCGAAAATCGATCAGAAAAGTTATACGTGAAGTAGGCCTGCTTGATAGCCAGCGCCATACTGGTACTCCCCAATGGTCCAATGACGTTTCCATAATTCCCTAAATCAGCATTTGGACCAAAGGTTAGGTCCACCACCGCTTCGGACTTGTCGTTAACGTAAGTCATTTTAGTTTGCACCAAACCCAACTGAAACTGCCCCGATACCTGATCGAACGCCCGGGCGTAGTAAGGCCCCAGGTTAGACCGAGATTCGGGCCGATTGAGGTTGCCTATGTAGTACGAATCTAGATAGCCCGAGAATGTAAATGGGCTCTTGGTATCACCCTCTTCCTTTGCCTCTGTAGTCTTTTTGACTTCCTCTACCTGAGCAGCTCCTTTTTTATCATCCTTGGTAAAACCCAAAAAGGGGACCAAAGCAGATAATACTGTAAAATAAAACTTCTTCATAATTTTATTTTGTTAAGATGGGTAAATGGTTTAATCTAAAATCACATGGCAAATATTAACTAAATATGATTAATATCAAATACCAAAGCACTATTTAACATCGTAAAGTAGTAAATTTCATATTTTAGTCTAATTTTTAATTATTAATGCAACATAAATCAGCAAATATTAAATTTTCTATTAAAATATAATATTCTGCATTTTACCATTTTTGCCAAATTTACTAACAAACCTCAGACCTCACTTTATTGCCAACAGTACCCAATAAATACTATGATACGCTGCTGTACACAAACGGTCGGGCACAAAAAAAGGGCTCGCGAAAGCGAGCCCTTTATAATCTGGGTAGAATATCTATTCGGCGTGCATCCAGGATTTTTTGGCGAGCAGCGTCTCTTCGTCTTCTTCGTGCTCCGGATCGGGTACGCAGCAGTCAACCGGACAAACAGCCGCGCATTGAGGCTCCTCATGGAAGCCCACGCACTCGGTACACTTGTCTGAAACTATATAGTAAAATTCGTCCGAAACCGGAACCTGTTTTTCTTTACCACTTACTACGGTGCCATCGCCAAAGTCTACTTCATCTAGACTTGTGCCGTCGCCCCACGCCCATTCTACGCCACCTTCGTAGATAGCGGTATTGGGGCATTCGGGCTCACAGGCTCCACAGTTAATGCATTCGTCGGTGATCATTATAGCCATGCTCGTCGGATTGTTTATATTTGTTCGACTTTCCTAGTATGAATCAACAAATATAACTATTTATAGTTTCTCAACAATCGCAATATTTTCATTATTAGCTTTAATCTATCATTTTCCTACCAACAATTTGTATGATATCCAGAAATAGAAGAATAAATACGCTTATTAATTTAGGTAATTATTTAAATGACCCTACTAATTCGATAGAGATTGAGGAGCATATTGACCGGGCCTATGCCGTCAACACCTGGTTTACGCCCTACCATTGCCGCCTGAGTCTTTCTGCCATCAGTGAGGTTCTTCTGGAAGAAAACAACCTGATCGAGTTTGCCGGCCGGTATGCTGAGCCCCCCCAATCCCGGAAAATCGGGGTGGTAATGGCGGGAAACTTGCCAGCGGTGGGCTTTCACGACGCCCTGTGC
>CATMVR010000605.1 GCA_950075905.1 uncultured Persicitalea sp.
TTCCGATCTTGTCCGATAGCTCGTCGGTGAGGTAGCGGTCGGTATACTGCCGGATTTCACCTCCCACATCCAGCCGGAAATTAAAATAGGTAGGCACATACTGCGCCCCCACAAACCCTTCAAATTCGTCGAAGCCCCGCCGCCGGGGATGGTACTCCTCCCCCATGCCTGAATGCCACTTTCCAATCAGGCCCGTTGTGTAGCCATTTTCCCGAAACAGATCGCCTATGGTTTTCAGTCCCTTCCTGATTCGTGTGAGTTCGGGGTACTTCACCATGTCCAAGGTCACGGCCCCCGTCCGGTGCGGGTACTGACCCGTAAGCAGGGCGGCGCGGGCCGGAGCGCAAACCGGCGAGGCTGAATACGCCTGAGTAAACCACATTCCTTGCTGCCGGAGGCGGGCCGGGGCCGGGGTTTTGCTCAATCCCTGGTTCAGACTCGACAAATCACCAAAACCGAGGTCATCAGCCAGAATCAGGATGACATTTGGCTTTGTCCGTGGGTCGGCTGGCTGTCCCTGGACAAAGGAGGAACACAGTAAGCAAAAGTAACAGATTCGGAATGCGGGGATTTTAGTCATTTTGTGCATCGGGAATGTACTTTACTACAATCCCCAAAAGTACCCCGATCCAGGCACCTGACAGAGGTGGATAACGTCAGGTAGCAGGTCAAATAGTGTATAAGAACAAAAAAGCGGTTTACCGGCGATCCTTTCGGAAATAGCACTGGCAAACCGCCTGGTGGAGATAGTATGTTAATTCTTCTAGTACGGCATCGACCAGTAGGGGTTTCTATGCGCTTTCATGCTGTCCTTGATGTGGGTATTGATCAGATCGCGATAGGCTTTGTCGGTCAGCTTTCTGCCTTTCATTTTTTTAGGAAGATTAATCTCCTCTCCCACAGGCTTCAATTCTACCTTTATGGCAGTGATCACTACGTCACCGTCGTTTATGTCGAGTTCCATAATGAGCCCCGGCAGGCCGAAGTACTGCTCGGGCCCGGCCGGTACGGGTAGATCGTGGGCAAACCAGGCCTTTACCTGCTGCTTTTTAATGGTGTCTTCCGTCACGGCCAGCATGCACACGTGCCCGTTAACGTCTTTGATCTGGTTCATTACCTTCCATTTCGGCGCTTGCAGAGAATCCTCAATGATGTAGGTTTTCCCAAGCATTTCGATCAACTCCGTCTTTTTTTCCTGCTCAAAGTCCCGGAAAATCTGAAACTCATCCTGCCGCCAGCTGTACCGGCCGTCGTCGCTCACCCCCTGCTCGCTCTCGTAGGAGTACTTGCTGCGGGTGGGTGTAAAAAACAGCTTCATGTTGGTCTTGTTCTCATCGTCGTTGCCCCAGGTCAGCTTGATCCGGTCCTTCTCTTCCTGGCTCAGGTAGTCCAGCCGGGAGTAGATTCTCGACCAGCGGTAGATTCGCTCGTAGGTAACCGTCCCCTCCATTTGTTGAGCGAAAACCTCATTGATTCCTGACAGTATTGCCAGAAAAAGTAGCAGGTATGTTTTCAAAATTAACATAATTTGAATTGCTGTTTATGATTTGATTAATAGCCCCGGCGACGCACACTACCCGTAATACCACGCATGTTGTACGTAAAGCTCAGCATGAAGTACCGCGCTAGAGTACTCACCTGCTCGGTGGTCACGAAGTTCTGCGACGCAAACTGCCGGATACCCTGGTTCTGATTGAATACATCGTAGGCCGACAGGCGCACTTCTCCTTTCTTGTTTTTCAGGAAAATCTTGTACACCGACAGGTTCAGGATCGGCTGGCTACGGTTGAAACCGAAGCGGTCGTTGACGTAGGTATTCAGGTTGAACCGACCCGAAAAGTACATCTCGGCGGGTAGCTTTACGTTCATCTCGCCGCCATAGGTGTTGTTCACGATCCGTTGGTTCTGGCTGGTGTTGAGCGAGTACTCCGCGTTGGTGATGCTCCAGTTGGCGTTGGCGTAGAAGGTAAACTTTTCGTTGGGGGTCAGGCTTAGGTTGGTTCCTAACCGGTAGCCCGTGGTGCGGTTTTCGTTCAGAATGTCGTTGATGTAGATCAGATTCTTACCCAGGTTGGCCGATGCATTCACTCCCAGGGTGCTTTTGGTTTTTACGAGCGGAAAGCCGTAGTTCATGTATGCCCCCAGGTTGTCGCCGCCCGTAATATTGACCGGACGGCTCGTAGTGATGAGGTTTTGGTCCACCTGCTGGTTGTACACAATCTGATTTACGTTGTAGTTGTAGTAAATGGAGGTAAAAAACTGAGTGAAGTTTCCTGGGTTGAAGTAGTTGAAGCCCCCCTGCACCGCGTGCGTTGACTGCGGCAGCAGGTTCGGGTTCCCTTCCCGAATAAACAACGGGTTGCTGTTGTCTACGATGGGCTGTAGGTCGCGGATTGGCGGTTCGTTTACATTCATGTTGTAGCTGGCGTAGATATACCGGTTGTTTTTCAGATCGTAATTCAGACTGACATTGGGGGTTAGGCTCTGATACTTTCTGGATACCTTCATGCGGTCGGTTGAGGTCTGATCCTGCGCAAACTGCCCATGCAGATCAAACTGTAGGGCGGCGAGACCGAGCGATAGATTGAGCCCCTTGTTGGAGTAGCGCACGCTGGTACCCAGGCGGTTGTAGGTGATGTCGTTGGTGTAGTAGCGGCTCAGCTGGGTGTTGCGCAAGCGGCTGGCATCGCTCACATCAAACACGTCCCGGTCTACCTCGTCCTGCCGCAGGCTGAAATTGTAGAAGGTTTCCACAAAAAACTTCTTGGCAAAGGGCTCAATGTACAGCAGGCTACCCTTAAACTGGGTCCGGAGGCTGTTGGTCAGGTTGTTCTGGTTGATGTTGAGTACCCGGGGGTCTTGTCCTCCTTCATAAAATTCATTGACAGAGCTCTGGTTGGCCTCGCCGTCAGTGTTGTTGATGTTGTAGCCAATACTGGCGGCAAAGTTGCGGCCCTTTTTGGCAAATTTGTGCCGAAACAGGGCGGTATTGCCCATAGCAAAAGAGTTGAAGCGGTTATCGTTATTGATTGTCGCCCGGGTGGCTAGGGCGTTGGACTCCCGGTAGAATTCCTGCAGACTCGCGTAGCGGCTGCTGCCCCGGCCCAGGCGGGCATTGCTGATGATCACCAGCGTGTTGAGCGAGTCGAGGGTCTGTTCCAGACGTACGCCCCCCCTGTGGTTGGTATTCAGGTTGTTGCGGCTGTTTTCGTCCTGGGTCCGGAAGGAGTTGTTGCTCAGGATGCTCTCCCTGAGCGTGACGGCATCCTGCACCTGATCGCTCTGGTTGAAGAAGTAGTTGGAGCTGAACTTGGTTTTCTTGGTATCGTAGTTGTAGTTGGCACCACCGGCCCAGTTGCGGCTGAAACCACGAGCCCCCTGACCGCCCGGCTGAATGGTCAAACTTTGTTCTCCCTCGTCGTCGAACGAAATAAACCGGATGCCTCCCCCACTGCTGAACCCGAAATCGCCGTCCTCGCCCCAGTTGAACGACTGGCTGCCCCGGAAATCCTGGTAGTCGTCCCAGGAAAGGCCCGTTTGATTGGTATTATTGCCCAGACCCACGACGGCAAACTGCTGTTTATCGTTGAAGCGGTTGTAGTTTACCTTGCCCTCTACCCGGTTGTCGGTTCCACCACCCACGGTGGCCTTACCAAAGCCCCCCTTCTTGTGGCTGTCTTTCAGTTCCAGATTCAGGGTTTTCTCCTGCTTGCCGTCCTCGATGCCCGTGAGTCGGGATTGTTCGGACTTACCATTG
>CATMVR010000606.1 GCA_950075905.1 uncultured Persicitalea sp.
CTTCAATCCAGGCTTTCTGTTCCTGCTGGCCCAGGTAGGTCCAGGCCAGAACCCGGCTTACCTTGTTGCCCTGCCCCATATCAATGGTGCGAACGTCCATGGCCCTGGCCCGTTGCAAGGCTACGTAGGCATTTTTAAGGTGAGATTCCTTCGAAATCAGCGTCGTAAACCAGAAGCAGGAGGAGGCAAACTGCTGGCTCTGGCGAATCATGTCAGCCACAAAGCGCTCTTCGCCGCCTTCGCACCACAGTTCGCTGGCCTGTCCCCCGAAGTTGAGGGTAGGTTTGGTGATTTTCTTATGTTTGAGGTTGCTCAGCTTGCGCAGGGTACCGGCCCGGGCTTCCTCCGCCGACGCGTGAAACGGCGGATTGCACACCACAAGATCGAAGCGCTCGCCCGGCCGGATGATGCCCGCAAAAATATCCTTCGGGTTTTCCTGCAAGCGCAGTTCTATGTTGCCTAAGGTCGCTGCGTTGGCTTCGACGATCTGACGGGCCGAAGCCAACGCCACGGGGTCGATGTCGGCCCCCACAAAAGACCAGCCGTACTCAACCCGCCCCAGGATGGGGTAAATGCCACTGGCCCCCACGCCAATATCCAGACAGCGAACGGCGTTGCCCGTCGGTACTACCCGTCCACGCGAAGTGCCGGCCAGCAGGTCGGCGGCGTAGTGGAGGTAATCGACCCGGCCCGGAATGGGCGGGCACAGGTAGTTGGCAGGAATATCCCAGGAGTCGATGCCGTAAAAGTGTTTCAGAATAGCCTTGTTGAGTACCCGTACGGCCTCGGGGTCAAAAAAATCAATGGACAAATCGCCGTAGTCGTTTTTCCGCACAAAGGGTGTCAGGGCCGGGCAGCTCGCGGTGAGGGCGGCAAAATCATAGCGTCCGCGGTGCTTGCTGCGCGGGTGTAAGTTGGATTTCTCTTGGGGATGCTCTCGCTTGGGTTGGGGCATGTCCGTGTTTTTGGCGGCCGGGATTATTTTTTTCAAAGATACGATTTATTTCAGCCGGGTAGGAAAAAGCGCTTTCTTACGCCCTGTGAAGGTTGTGTGTATACGCCTTTTTTAATCCTGCAAAATTTTTTGGGTTCCGGCCTATACCCATGAAAAAATAGGAATGTGTGTTGCTACCTTTAAGGCCTTAACCAAACTAACTTCATGCAGCAAGAGCCTACCGAATTCAAACGGTCACTGGGATTGATCGATTCAACGCTTATTGTTTCCGGTTCCATGATTGGTTCCGGAATTTTTATTGTCACCGCCGACATGGCCCGCAACGTGGGTTCGGCGGGCTGGCTACTGCTCATCTGGGTATTTACGGGCATTATTACCGTTTCGGCGGCGCTGAGCTACGGTGAGCTGGCCGGCATGATGCCCAAGGCGGGCGGGCAGTTTGTGTACATTCAGCGGGCGTACAATTCGCTCCTGGGCTTTGTGTACGGCTGGACAGTCTTTACCGTGATTCAGTCGGGTGTCATCGCGGCGGTAGCGGTGGCGTTCACCAAGTTTACGGCCGTATTTATCCCGGCACTTAACCCCGAGAATATTCTGTTCAGCATCGGTCCCCTGTCGGTGAGTGCCTCGTCGGTATTTGCCATGGCCAGTATTCTGTTGCTTACCTATACTAATAGCCTGGGCGTGGAAACCGGCAAGTGGATTCAGAACATCTTCACCTCTACCAAGCTGCTGGCCCTGCTGGCTATCATCGTGATCGGGATTACGTTTGGCACGAGCACGGGCATGCTCGAACAAAACTTCCGGAACGCCTGGGACGCCGTGAGCCTCACGCCGGATGGCGGCGTGGTACCCCTGGCGGGGCTGGCTTTGTTCATGGCCCTGGGCGTATCCATGATTGGCGCGCTGTTTTCGGCCGACGCCTGGAACAACATCACCTTCATCGCGGGGGAGATCAAGGACCCCCGCCGGAACATTCCCCTCAGCCTCTTCTTCGGAACGCTGATCGTGACCACCATTTACGTGCTCTGCAACATTGCCTACCTTTCGCTGCTACCCATTCAGGGAGCGGCCGACGCACAAGGTGTTGTTGGCCGGGGCATTGCCTTTGCTACCTACGACCGCGTCGGTACGGCCGCCACCGAAGTACTCTTCGGGGATGTTTCGGTGAGCATCATGGCCATTCTGATCATGATTTCGACTTTCGGGTGCAACAACGGCCTCATTTTGGCGGGAGCCCGCCTCTACTATGCCATGGCCAAAGAGGGACTCTTTCTGAAACAGGCGGGGGAGCTCAACAAAAACGCGGTGCCGGCCAAAGCCCTGTGGGTGCAGTGCGCCTGGGCCTGCGCGCTCTGCCTGAGTGGTACCTACGGTCAATTGCTCAATTATTGCACGTTCGGGTCGCTGGTGTTTTACATGATTACCATCGCGGGTATTTTTATTTTGCGGAAAAAAGAACCAGAAACCGACCGCCCCTACCGGGCCTTCGGGTACCCTGTAGTACCGGCCTTTTATCTTCTCGCTACGGGCACCATCTGCCTGATCCTGCTCATTGACCCCAAAACGAGGGTTGATACGGGTCTGGGTGTCCTCATCGCGGGCATGGGCGTGCCCGTCTACTTCGTTACGCGCCGCAAACGGAAGGGGTAAGGATATTTCACCCGTTCACCCGTGCCACGGTTTTGAACCGTGGCACGGGTTCGGTGTTTTCTGCCCTACGGAAGCTGGGTGGTAAAGCGGTAGCTGCCTGAGCCGGTCCCGAGCACGAGGTAGCCGTTTTGTAAGCCTTTGATGGCTACCCCGGCGGCCGGGCGCAATGGCGCGCCGTTCATCCGTACCTGATCCTGACGGGTGGCCGGCACGTAGATTTCGGCCGTAGTATTTACCGGTACGGTCACGTCCATGGTCAGCGTGCTGCCGTTTTTCTTCCAGGAAGAGCGCACCAGGCCTTGCGGGGTTTCGTAGGTAGCTTTCAGGTAGTTCAGCCCCTCGCTGGCTATTTCGGGCCGAATGCGGAGCGTCGTAAAACCGGGCGCCTGCGACTGAATCCCCGCCGCGTATTCAAACATCCACTCGCACACCGCTCCAAAGGCGTAATGGCTGAACGAATTCATGGAGCCATTGCCCGTAAAACCACCCTTCTCGTTGACGCTGTCCCAGCGCTCCCAGATGGTGGTGGCTCCCTTATCTACCTCAAATCCCCACGAAGGAAACTTCTTACTCAGGAAAAGCCGGTAGGCCAGGTCGGAATGACCGGCCTGCGACAACGCCGGGAGCAACTGCTTGGAGCCCAGAAACCCGATAGTCATACTACCGTTGTTTTGCCGGATCAGCTCGGCCAGGTACTCTCCGGCCTTAGCTTGCATGGCCTCGGGTACTACCTTCATGTAGACCGCATTGGCGTAGGAGGTCTGCGAGTGGCCCGTGAAGCCTTTGCCATCGTGTACGTACCCTTTGCCATCGCCGTAGGCTGCTTCGTTGGCGCGGAGTTGGCCGTCTTCCTTCGCGTAGTGTTTCTGAATGGCCTCCTGTACTTTCTGGTAAATCGTGTTGTAGCGGCGGGCGTCCTGCTCCTTGCCAATGGCGCGGGCCATTTCAGACATCAGGGCCGCCGAGTAGCCGTAGTACATGGTAGCCAGCAGGTCAGGCGACGTTTTTTTGCCGATGGAAAGCCAGTCGCCGAAACCCGCGTGGGGGTTGATATCGGTGAAAGAGTTTTCCGCAAAGTAGTGTTTCCCGTTGCTTTTACGCTCCATGAAATCCATGAATCGTCCCATGTAGGGCCAGCCTTTT
>CATMVR010000607.1 GCA_950075905.1 uncultured Persicitalea sp.
AGCTCCTCGATGGTTTCGGCTTCGTCGGCTACGGCGGTGGCAATTGTGGAAATGCCTACCGGGCCACCGTTGAATTTCTCCACAATTGCCGACAGTATCCGGTTGTCCATTTCGTCAAGTCCGTTCTCGCCCACTTCCAGGGCCCTGAGGGTACGCTGCACCACCTCATTGGTGATGGTGCCGGTGCCCAGCACCTGGGCAAAATCACGGGCCCGGCGCAGCAGGTTGTTGGCAATGCGGGGCGTACCACGGCTACGGGTGCCAAGTTCCAGTGCGCCAGCTGCCTCAATGGGGCACCGCAGTAGCTCGGCGGAGCGCTGAACAATGCTGGAAAGCAGGGCAGGCGGATAGTACTCCAAACGGCAGCTGATGCCAAACCGCGCTCGTAACGGGGTAGTTAGCATGCCCGCCCGGGTTGTAGCACCTACCAGGGTAAAGGGGCTCAGGCCTATCTGCACCGAACGGGCATTGGGGCCCGAGTCCAGCATGATATCGATCTTGTAATCCTCCATAGCCGAATAAAGGTACTCCTCCACCACGGGGTTGAGCCGGTGAATTTCATCGATGAACAGCACATCGCCGGGTTGCAGATTGGTAAGCAGTCCGGCCAGTTCGCCGGGCTTGTCGAGCACGGGGCCACTGGTGGTTTTCAGGTGAGCGCCCAACTCGTTGGCTAAAATGGCCGCGAGAGTAGTTTTACCCAGGCCGGGCGGACCGTGTAGCAGCACGTGGTCAAGGGGCTCCTTCCTTTCCAGCGCTGCCTGCACAAAGATCCGGAGGTTATCCAATACCTTTTCCTGGCCCGTAAAATCGTCGAAGCTCAGAGGCCGTAGCGCCCTTTCCAGCTCGGCTTCCCGGCCCGACTCGGGTAGAGTTTGTCTGACAATGTTCATACCTTTTGTATGTTTAATGTATAATACAAATATAACATAAATTGCGCATATGGTATATAGTTATATTATATTGTTTTATCTTTGTTTGTAAGAAAAAAGAACGAAAATCATGCAGGGAAAACAGGGAGTTATTTTGTATTTAAAACAGTGGGCCTCTCAGCACGGCAGCTTGCCTGGGCACTGTTTTCAACTGGCCAAAACGGCGGGTGTAACTGACCGCGAGTTTCGCGAGGCGGTAAGCCGGGGGCTGGCCCTATACGAAGAGCGGCAACAACGGAACACCTCCCGGCGGCGGGCGGCTTAAGTGAGTTATAGATGGCCGATATATTCGATAAGGCAAAACGCCGGCGTATCATGCAAGCTATCCGATCGCGGGATACCCGTCCGGAATGGATAGTGCGGAGGTGCCTGCATGCGTTGGGCTTTCGGTACCGGCTGCACGACCGACGGCTGCCGGGCCGTCCTGATCTGGTATTGCCCCGCTACAGAACTGTGGTGCTGGTACAGGGCTGCTTTTGGCACGGTCACGCGCCATGCCGGCTTGCCCGTCTGCCCAAAACCAATACTGACTGGTGGGCGGCCAAGATCATGGCCAACCGGGAGAGGGACGAGCGTACGGTTTTTCTACTGGAAAAGTTGGGCTGGACGGTCTGGATCTTGTACGAATGTGAGCTTCGCACGGCCACCGACCGAGCCCACTCGCTGGGAAAGTTGCTGCGGTTTTTATACAGTCAGCGCTCAGCCGGAACTGCCTACGAGTATGATAAGGTGGTACGGTACGATATGGTAGCTGAAGAACTACCCGGGTGGCATCAAACCGAAGAAGAAAACTGCCTGGAATCCCGGAGCGAGCAGTACAAAAAAGTGGCCGACCCGGAGGCGGGTCGGCCCAAAGAACAATCCTGAATAGAGGGGCCGGGAAAACTTTCCCAGGTGGCATTCCGGGCAGGTACTACCCGAATGCCGGCATTGCATCAATTTAGGTTAGGTATTATCGTAAAGGCCGGAGGGCTTGTTTATTTGTAGCGGGTACTACCATATCGTTTTCAGGCCATCTTTGCGGTAGGCGTTGAATCGCAGATCGGGCGTCACAATGGGTACCCCCAGTGTGAGGGCGTGTGCGGCAATCATACGTGTGGGGCGCTCGTCGGCATTGAGGCGTACCCCAAAACTCTGATCCGGGGCTATTTCCCAGCTTATATCCACAAAAGACGGGCTTTTGAGGGATATGTATTTTTGGTAGACATCGAGGGTAGAGGAAACATTCTGCAATTCAAAACGGGTTAGGATTTTTTCAAAAAAGCCATTTTCCTTGCTGATCATGTATTGCCCGGCGCGCATTTTTTCGGCCCATTCCAGTAGGCTATCGGTGCTCAGCAGGCATTCCACATGCTCGTCGTTTAGTACCAGCAAAGCATTGTGCGAGAGCCTGGCCGGGCAGCGGAACAGGTAATCCAATGTAGGGGTATCGAGCAAAATGCGGGTGGGCATCTTTTTCAAATCCGCAAGCAGCTGCGTGCCGTGGCTTAGCTCAGAGGCGTGGGTATTCCACACATCCGGACTCACCGATACCACACATTCCTTCACCCACTTGTCCCAGCTTGCCTGCGTTGTTTTCTTCTTAGTGGCGGTACTGGCTGGCGCTGTCTCGCTTTTTGGTTTTTTTGTTTTGGTAGAGGAGGGTTTTTCGGCGCTGCTCCTAAGCGGCATTCTGCTTGCTGTTTTTTCCATGAGGTTGGGTTTGGGATCCTAAAAACCACCGTTCTGGTAGTTTTTCTTTAAATTCATCGGGCCAGGCATTTGCCTCTTCCCGGGTCTTTGTTAAGTATAGCGCTTCCAGTTTGGCGGCTCGCCAATCGAGATACCCGTTCATGATCACCGTCAGGTCCGACACGTAGTGGTGCTTCACCCGCCGGAAAGCATACATGATATCCCGGAGACTTTCCTGGGGGTAGGTCTCGAACAGCCATTCGGCCATTTCGCGCAAACGCCACGCGCCCCATACGCCGTCGGATTTGGCCGGAAAGCGATTTGTATAAACGCGTAAAACCAAGCCTATAAGCCGGCAAACGGTATCTTTACCGTACTTGTCGGATAGATTTTTCAATTTAGGCGAAGTAAGTGCCATTTGCAAATTAAGGCCGCATTCTATGCTTCGATACATATCCATAAGCAGTGCCTCGGGCTCCTGGCTCAGTTGTGTCCAGGTCATTGGCTGCACGATTCTGAACAGTTCCCACTCCGGCGATAGGGTAGAGAGCGTAGGGTACCGTATTTCTTTGATTTCCTGCATATATAAAAAATGTTTATTAAATTATATATAGAAATATGTTGTACTAATCAGCTGGTATTTGATACTTTTGTGAACAGAAAGCAATTCTATATAAAAGATATATTATATGAGCGACAAGCCCCTCGACATACACGAACGTCTGGAATATATTCTGAAAGCCAAGGGAATGACGATCTACGGCCTGAGCAAAGAGCTAGGGTTTGACAAGCCAGCCAAGCTCTACACCATTCTGAATCGCCGTACTAAGCCCAGCTACGAAACTCTTGTGAGCATTACCCAACGCTTTGAAGACATAAATGGTGACTGGCTGCTGCGAGGCACGGGTACCCCCTTTTTAAGGCCTACCTCCGAGGCAGCCGCCAACAGTACCCAGATAGATCTCCTGAAAGAGCGCAACCAGGGACTGGAAAAGCAGGTAGCCGACCGGGACGAAACCATCGAACTGCTCAAGCAGCAGATTCTGATTTTGCGGGAGGTGATCAGCCACTCGCACCGTAACCCGGTACTATCCTGAAAGACCCTGCCAAGCAGCCTTTCAAGATAG
>CATMVR010000608.1 GCA_950075905.1 uncultured Persicitalea sp.
TAACAATATTACGGCCTTGTAGGTCCATACCAGCTTTTCTCGTATTTTTGGTTACTTAATGTCTCTGATTGCAAGTTAAATATAGACCCGTAAAAGTAATCTCCCAAGTCGATTTTCATTCATGAAAGTATTATTTGATCACCAGAAGTTTTCAACCCAATATTATGGAGGCATCAGCCGCTATTTTGCTACCCTGATCGACCATATCCGGGTCCTTCCTGAATTTCAATACGATACCGGCGTTCTTTTTTCCACCAATCAGTACCTCCGCGACCGGCACCCCTACCTGAACAACCCACTGGCCGAAAGCATTCTGACCAGCGGCCTGGGACAAAAAAAGGTCTACGATCTTAACCAGCAAAATTGCATTCGCTTGCTCAAAAACGGTCAGTTTGATGTTTTTCATCCTACCTACTACGATCCCTACTTTTTGCCACATCTTTCAAAGAAGCCCCTGGTTATCACAATCCATGATATGACTTACGAGCGAATGCCGGAATACTTTTGGGCCAAAGACCCACTCAGCCACCAAAAGCGCCTGAATGTGGAACGGGCAGACCGGATCATTGCCATCTCGGAAGCAACCAAAGCAGACCTGCTCGACTGCCTTCCTGCCACCAAGCCCGAAAATGTGGAGGTAATTTACCACGGCATTGACCTGGATAGCCCGCTATCGCTTGCACCGGTCAGCGAATTACCCGCACGTTACATTCTTTTTGTGGGCGACCGTAGCGGCTACAAAAATTTTTACCTGGTGCTGGAAGCCTTTCGGCATATTGCCCGTCAGGACGATCAGCTCAGGCTGGTACTTGCGGGTGGAGGCCGGCTGGAAGTTGCTGAACATGAAGCCATCAGCCGGTTTGGTCTGCACGATAAGATCATTCACAGAAATGCTTCAGACGCCGAGCTCAATTATATGTACCAGCAGGCAGAGTTTTTTCTGTACCCTTCTTTGTACGAGGGTTTTGGCCTGCCCATACTCGAAGCTTTCCGGGCCGGATGCCCGGTCCTTTTGAGCGATACGGCCTGTTTTAGGGAGATAGCCACCGAGGCCGCCGACTTCTTCGAGCCCAGGAGCCTGGAATCTTTGGTGCATCAGATGAAAACCTTACTGCACGATACCAATCGCCGGAAAAAACTTATTGAAAAAGGAAACAAGCGACTACTTGATTTTCCGATCCAGAAGTGCATTGACCAGACCCTCAATCTCTATACATCCCTTGCTTAGTCCGGCAGCAGCACATCGACCCACTCAAACTTATCGGTCATGATACCCCGCGGGTGCTCTCGGCCTATCCGGAAACCCATCCAGTTTTTGGGGGCAATGACCCGGTTTTTCTTGGGTGAAAAGTAGGCCGCCCACCAGGCAAAGGTACTATTGGAGATGATGGCGATATCAGCGTTTTGAATTAGCTGAAAATCTATGATTTCATTGTTGGACTCAAAACTGTAATTGGGCTGCATGCGGATGGACTGCCTGACAAACTCCGGATCGTCGCTTACAAAAAACACCTTATACGTGTCCAGATTTTCGATGCCGTCGAGCTGCCGCTGAAAATAGTCCATGGGAAGGGAAATATCGCGGTTTTGGTAGTTGAGGTAATCCGTACGCCGGATATGTACCGTAACCGTTGGATGATTGTCAAACACAGTACCGTACTTCTCGCGGAATGCCCGGACATATTTTTCTTTGAGCAACAGGGGGGCGGCTTGCAGGGCCTTAACGTAGTAATCTGACTGGTAGTAACCTGTGTACATGGTATTATTCTGTACCTGCACAGGCTTGGGAGCAAAAAAATTGTGAATCTGAACCTGTTTGAAGGGATATAACTTCGGAATGATGCGCATCAAAACGGAATATACCTTGGAGTTCAGGGTAAGATTGTGGTACCAGCCCAATTCAAAATAACGGGCAAAATAGGCATGATGTGGATTGGGAAAGAAATAAAATTTTGGATTTCCTTTCGCTTTAAGGTACATCAGAAAATAGTATTGAAACAACTGATTGCCCAGGCGACCGATAAAGTTTACGCCAACCATAGTATTATTTATTAGCACTGGTAAAAGTTTTCAAATAAAACGGCCGGATATACTTTTGAAAAAACTCAGGGTAGAACTGATACATGTACACAAAGGTATTCAGCACATTGACCGAAACCTCCCTTTTGAGGATCACCTGAGCAATCATAAACCCAATAATATTGGAAACCAGCGTGGCATAGGCAGCGCCCAATACTCCCAGCCAGTCAATAAAATAGTAGTTGAGGCCCAGGTTGACCAGCGTCGTGATCAGCACGACATAGAAGGTCACTTTCGTTTTGCCGATGGAGTCCAGAATTGTGCCAAACTGCCGGCCAAAGGGAATCAATAGGCTATACATAAGCGTGATTTTCAGGAGCGGAATGGAATCGTCATACTTTTCACCCGCAATAAGGCTGATGGCCCAGTCCGCGAAGAAATACAAAAACAGCACGCCCGGCAAAAGTATAGCCAGGGTAGTGCCTACCGACTTTTCATAGAGGTACTTGATGGCGTCCTTGCCCTCCTCAGCCATTCGGCGGGCGCTCTGTGGAAATACAATGACTGCCATGGCGTTGGTCGGGATGTCGATCAGGTTAGTAATGCGCACGGCGATATTGAAAGCCCCGGACGCCGCCGGAGAAAGCATAGCACCCAGCATCATTTGATCGAGAGTACCAGATAACAGAGAGCTGACAGAAGTCCCAAACCCGTACTTGCCGTAGCCAAACAGCTTTTTAAGCCAATCACCCACCCCTACCATCGAAAATTGCAAGTGCAAACGTACGTAGTAGTAGGCCAGGCCGGCCGCCAGGCCAATGCTTACTACCTGCACCCATACCAAATGTATAAGCTGTATCTTGTAATTGAAAAAATAGGCTAGCCCCACAAAGGCAAAAAATATCACCTGCCGCACGAGCCCCGTAAAAAATACGCCCTTGAAGCGAAAACTTGCCTGCTCCAGCCAATTGAACAGATTGAGTACTCCTGACAGAATGAAGCCCAGATTATACACCAGAAAAAGGGTGACTAGTTGCGGCGAATCCCACAAGCGCGCCAGTAAACCAGAAAGCAGCAGACTTGCCAACACGCAAACCAGGGTCACTATCCCACTAAGTAAGGCAGATGCCGTAATAATTACGGGTTTGCTTTCATCCTCACTGGCAGACAGGTACCTGATCAGCGCTGTTTGGATCAAGCCGGTACGAATTGCCTCCAGTATAGTAATGGTAGACATAAAAAGTACCCACACCCCGTACTCCTGCTTGGTTAGCAGCCTAACCAGGATAAAAAAACCAGCAAAGCCGAAGAATACCCCGGAGAAATTTTGCAAGATGGTCATGAAACCCGAAACCAGCCAATAGTTTGAGTCCTTAGCGGTTTCTTTCATGATAGCTGTCTGGCCTTAGGTACGTAGTGCGCCTGCACGTATTGTTTCACTTCTTCGTCGTTGACTGCGTGGTGAATGGTAGCGTTGGAAAACTTAGGGTAAAGCTTCTGAAAGCACTTGAAATGGTGCTCCGGGCCCTGTTTTGACAGGATAATGTTGGTGCCGCCAAAATAGCTGGCCAGCGTAGCGGTGCCGCCATGAATGGATATGAACTTCTCAGCGTTGGCGTATACCTGAAGCTGAAAATGATTATAGTTTCGGGCGTTTCCTTTGTTTTTTTCATACAAATCTTCCATCAGAACCACCTCCGGATGAG
>CATMVR010000609.1 GCA_950075905.1 uncultured Persicitalea sp.
GGCATTCCCTGGGCCTGATTTTCGTCCATCTTACCATGCTTGCCCCCCTGCTGATCCAGGGCATTTACCGATATTTGGGTTCTGATGTAGCCTGGGCATACCACCAGCACGCGGATGTTATCATCGTGTACCTCGGCCCGCAGGGAGTCATAAAATCCGTGCAGGGCGTGTTTGGCGGCTGCGTAGCCCGACCGCATGGGCGTGCCGAGTTTGCCGGCCACGCTGCTTATGACGATAAACTGACCGTTCTGTTGTTGAATCATGTTGGGTAGTACCGCTTTGGTAAGCGCCACGGTGCTCAGAAAATCTATATCCAGGATTTTGCGGTACACGTCCAGCGACGTATCCAATACCCTCGACCGCTGGCTCACCCCGGCATTGTGCACCATAATATCGATGCGGCCAAATCTCTCGACGATGGCGGCGGCTTTCTGTTCGGCAAGGTCAAATTGGGTAACATCCATGGGCAGTACCATCACCCGATCTTCGGGGAGCTGGGTGCTGCGTGCTACGCGTTCGAGTTCTTCTACCCGGCGGGCACTCAGCACCAACCGGGCACCTGCTTTGGCAAATTCTATTGCCATCGCTTCACCGATGCCCGAAGAGGCACCGGTGATCCAGACAACCTTATCAGCGAAATATGACATCATTTTTATTATTGTAGCGGTTCTGGGTGTTATGAAAGCGGCGGAATGTAGGTTAGCTCCGCTTTGGTTTTTGTTACGGTAAGCCGGGCGTTCAGACCCACAGGGAGGGCGCGGTTGTCGGCCACGTGGCCGACCGGAAAATCAAAACAGATCGGGTAACCGTAGGCCTGGGTGTGTTCCAGAATGATCTCGTAGGCGGTTTTCCCGAAAGTGGGTTCCGGATTATCCCGCACATCCGTAAACTGCCCCACGATGAGCCCGGCCAGCGACTGCAGCTGTCCGGCTCTTTTCAGCTGAATCATCATCCGGTCTATGTTGTAGAGGTACTCATTGATGTCTTCAATAAACAGGATTGTCCCTGTCGTATCGACTTGCGACGGCGACCCGATGAGGTGGGCAAGCAGGCAGAGGTTGCCACCCACTACTGGCCCAGTGGCCTCCCCAGGCTGATTGTAGGCATGCCCCGCAACAGAATAGTGCAACTCCTCTCCAAACAGTGCTTTTCGCAGGGATTCCAGGGCTATCTCTCCCTGCTCCATGGCAAAGAGTTTTACCATCGGGGCATGGATACCCGCATAACCCAACCTATTGAGGTGCGACAGCACGGCGGTGAGGTCACTGAACCCCACGATCCACTTTGGCGATTTCCGGAAAGCCGTAAAATCCAGATCGTCCAGAATTCGTGAACAGCCGTAGCCGCCCCGGGCAGCAATGATGGCCCGGACGTCGGGGTTGTCGAGCAAACTCTGCAATTCCTCTTTTCGCTGTTGATCCGTACCGGAATATTGATGGTAGGCACCGTGCAAAGTAGGGCATTCCAGTACTTTCAACTGCCAATCGGTACGTAAAATATGGAGCCCGGGCTGGCAGTCGGCATAGTGTACTCTACTGGCGGGGGCCAAAACCCCCACGGTATCACCGGGTTGTAGAAAAGCTGGTCTTTCTATTGGTTCGATCATGTGTTCAGGCTGGCCGGCAAATGTTGGTCTAAATCAGAAATGCGTACGGAGACATTGCCACTGACTCCGCTATCAAACATAGGTTTGAATTTAGCGCCCCAATGTACATCTTCAAATGTGTAAGAATAGCGGATATGAACCTGTTGCATGAATGTCTCATCCGTCGCTTTGAGCAGGATCAGAAACTCGGCGTCCGATTCTTCAAGACTCATCTGGGTAGCATTGTACAAGGGGCTTTCCTCCGTAATAGGATGCACGACCGTTAAATTGAGCATGAAAAAATTCACGTGGTTCCGTTCCAGTTCCAGCGGGTAATACTTCCTGACCTTAGACCCACTAGGTACCTCTTCCAGACAGGAAAGCGTCACTTCAAGCGATACATCGATGAGCTCGTTGTCCCGTTCGTGGATGATCCTGAACATAAGCCCGTTGATATCAAGATAAGGAGCTAACAGGATATTTTTGCTAAACCGGATGCGGGCAACGGACCTGGAAAACCTACCATAAAAGAGCCCGGTTGCCAGCGCAATCAGCATCAGGCCCAGAATGGCTTCCAGGGCGGCGAGGCTATTGGCCAGAAAGCCCGTTGGGCTTACCCGTCCGTAGCCAACGGTAGTCAGGGTTTGGGCGCTAAAAAAAAACGATTCCCAAAAATCAGACAACTGATGCCGGTTCTCTATGCCTTGCAGATAGTCTATTCCTATGAACAGAAAAAGACAGGCAAATATCAGGTTGAGGAAAAAGTAAAAGACAAAAACAATACTGAAAAACTTCAACCAGCCGATGGTAATAAGGCGGTGGTACCAGTTAATATTGTTGAGAAAAGAGTTGCCGATGCGCCTGACGTTGAAGGTGCCATCTTTGTTGATCAGCCGCGATTTCTCACTGGTAATCTTTGTTCCAAACCCGAGATCCTTATTAATTTCCTCCGGGTTCAGTTTCGAAATCTTGGTATTTGAAATTTTTCTCTGGGCCATAGGGAGGCAGTGGGGTAGGGGTTAATTCTGGACTGGGGAGTGATAATCTTAGTAGCTGGCAACGCTCCTTACAAAAACACCACTTCTTCAATCAGGTCAACTTTCATTTCCCGATTAATGAGTTCTATAATTTTTTTCTTGGCGTGTAACAGCTCACTGCGAAGAGGGGCCGACTCGATCTGCAGAAACAGAACCCGGTCTTTGACATAGACACGCTGGGTGCGGGTGGCAATCGGACTTCCCATAATTTTCTCCCAATGGGCCGTTAGGTACGATTCGTCGTAGCCCTTCTTCATGTGCGAAGCGCTGAACATCCGCTCAATGGCCTCTTTGAGCGGCGTAACGCCTGGCTTGCGGCGAGCATTGTCCTTATCAAATTTATAGTATTGGGCCATGGGTAGGGGATGCTTTGTACAAATATACGGAATATGTAGTTGGTCCAGAAAAGAGGCAGCAAAGTTAAAAGATTATTCTTTTGCCGGGCTTTCCTTTCCGCCGGCGTGGCGACGGAACCCCGCTTTGCCAACTAGCTGGAAAATAAAAAAAGGATAGATGACTTGGAATTCCCTCTCCGGGATTATAATATTGCAACATCAAGTCAATTGCTTCACAGATCAGCGGTTGATTTATACAGAAGAGGCTAGAGAATGGGCTCATAGAACCTCTGGCAACCTATCCCACGCGCAACCGGGACAAGGTGCTAACTCCCACCTAAGCAGTTAGGAAATATAAACTCAAACGCGCATGAACCAGAAAAACACGCATTCCGTATCCGGAGTGGCACCTAGCCGCTCACCCTATTCCTACACTCAGGTTTTATACCCGTTTGATAGTGTTTGCTGTTGCCTGTACCGATAGTCCGAAAAACTGCTTTTGCAATTTTTTGGTGTTACTGGCACAGGCGCTTCTGCATTCAATTGTATCCTTTTTTTCATCCAACCCTTTTAACTAAACACTGACTATGTCACAAGAATCACCACGTTTCGAAACCCTTCAGCTTCACGCCGGTCAGGAACCAGACCCGGTTACCAAGTCGCGCGCTGTGCCTATTTATCAGACTACCTCTTACACGTTCAACGATTCTGAGCACGGAGCTAATCTGTTTGCCCTGAAAGAGTTCGGGAACATCTATACCCG
>CATMVR010000610.1 GCA_950075905.1 uncultured Persicitalea sp.
TGGGCGTTTACCAGATCAATATCGATGGTACGGGGCTTGCTGATGGCATTTTGCAAGGCAGACTTTGTGATTTCCCGGAAAACAATTCGTTTGGTACTGTCGGGCAGGCCCAACGCCTCTTTGAGATGCCACGATATGGCCTCTCCTTCGCGGTCATCGTCCGTGGCCAGCCACACCTCGTCGGAGCTTTTGGCTATTTTTTTTAACTCATTGATAACCTTTATTTTATCGCTCGATATTTCGTAAACCGGCGCATACCTGTTATCAGTATCGACTCCCATATCACTCTCGGGTAGATCGCGGACGTGGCCGTAGCTCGACATGACCGTGAAGTCGGATCCTAAATATTTTTCAATGGTTTTGGCCTTGGCCGGCGACTCAACGATCACCAGATTTTTAGACATAGCAGGGTAGTTTAAGATTGTGTTGAATGGTGCTTTGCTGACTCCAAATATAGAGTAGTTTCTTGCAAAAGATAAACCTAACGTATAATTGGATTGTTACATCGCAAATTTTAAGCCCTTTTTATTTCCTTATCATTAGTTGAATTTTATTGCTTATGATCTTGAATCATAGCTTGTTTTGCGGGGGTAGATTTGAACTAAAAGAAGAAAAATCATTGGGGTGACTACTGAAAATGAAAATTGAAAAAGCCGAAAATCGCCGAAATTTCGTACTTTTAGGCGTTTTAGAATTCATACAATTTATCAGAATCAACTAACATTATGGCTTTTGACCTAGACATGATTAAGGGCGTATATGCCCGCATGGATGAACGCATCAATACCGCTCGTAACGTAGTGGGTCGTCCTCTTACCCTTGCCGAAAAAATTCTTTACTCACACCTTTGGGAGGGTAGTGCCTCACAGGCCTACGAACGGGGTAAAGCGTACGTGGATTTCGCCCCGGACCGCGTGGCCATGCAAGATGCCACCGCCCAGATGGCCCTCCTGCAATTCATGCAGGCAGGACGTCCCCAGGTGGCCGTTCCGTCTACCGTGCACTGCGACCACCTCATTCAGGCAGAAGTTGGTGCCGCCAAAGATCTGGAAGTTGCCAATACAAGAAATAAAGAAGTATACGATTTTCTGGCCTCTGTTTCCAATAAGTATGGTATTGGATTCTGGAAGCCCGGTGCGGGAATCATCCACCAGGTGGTTTTGGAAAACTACGCATTTCCCGGCGGTATGATGATCGGTACTGACTCGCACACCCCCAACGCGGGTGGTTTGGGCATGATCGCCATTGGCGTGGGTGGTGCCGACGCCAGCGACGTGATGTCGGGCCTGGCGTGGGAGCTGAAAATGCCCCGCCTGATCGGCGTAAAGCTGACCGGTAAGCTTTCCGGCTGGGCTTCGGCCAAGGATGTTATCCTTTGGGTAGCCGGTCAGCTGACCGTAAAGGGAGGTACCGGGTATATAGTAGAGTACTTCGGCGAAGGAGCCGAGAGCCTGTCGTGTACTGGCAAAGGTACTATCTGTAATATGGGGGCCGAAATTGGTGCCACCACTTCGCTCTTTGCCTATGACGATAAGATGGCTGATTATCTACGGATGACCGACCGGGCCGACATCGCGGATGAAGCCGAGAAGGTAAAAACGCAGCTGCGGCCAGATCAGGAGGGGATGGACAACCCCGCTGAGTACTATGACCAACTCATTGAATTGGATCTTTCTACCTTAGAACCTCACATCAACGGTCCTTTTACGCCAGATTTGGCCTGGCCACTCTCGAAGTTTGCGCAGGCTGTGAAAGAAAACAACTGGCCCGAGCGGCTGGAAGTAGGTCTGATCGGATCGTGTACCAACTCGTCCTACGAGGATATGACCCGCGCTGCTTCGGTGGCAAGTCAGGCTTCCAAAAAGCATATCAAAACCAAAGCCGAGTTTACTATTACTCCCGGCTCGGAAATGGTTCGGTTTACGGCCGAGCGTGACGGGATTCTGGATACCTTTGAGAAAATCGGTGGGGTGGTACTAGCCAACGCCTGCGGACCCTGTATTGGTCAGTGGGCCCGGCATATGGACGATCCCTCGCGGAAAAACTCAATCATCACTTCTTTCAACCGGAACTTTGCCAAGCGGAACGACGGCAATAGTAGCACCCACGCGTTTGTGGCCTCGCCCGAAATCGTGACAGCTTTCGCCATTGCCGGTGACCTGACGTTCAACCCCATGACCGATACCCTCAAAAATGAGGAAGGCGTGGACGTGATGCTGGACGAACCGCAGGGTATTGAGCTGCCAGTGCAGGGTTTTGACGTGGAGGATGCCGGCTATCAGGCTCCCGCCGAAGACGGAAGCAAGGTACAGGTGCTGGTAGATCCGGAGTCGGATCGTCTGCAACTACTTGATCCATTCAAAGCATGGGAGGGTACCGACCTTACCGGCCTGAAACTCCTGATCAAGGCCAAGGGCAAGTGTACTACTGACCATATCTCCATGGCTGGTCCGTGGTTGAAGTACCGGGGTCACCTGGATAATATTTCCAATAACATGCTGATTGGGGCAATAAATTTTGCCAACGATAAATCTAACAGCGTAAAAAATCAGCTTACGGGCGAGTACGGCGAAGTGCCAGCCACGCAGCGGGCGTACAAAGCGCAGGGTATCGGTACTGTAGTAGTTGGTGACGAAAACTACGGGGAAGGTTCATCGCGCGAGCACGCTGCCATGGAGCCCCGCCATTTGGGCGTTCGGGCTATTCTGGTGAAATCTTTCGCCCGGATTCACGAAACCAACCTGAAAAAGCAGGGAATGCTTGCTTTGACGTTTGCCAATCCAAGTGACTACGACAAAGTACAGGAAGACGATACGATCGATATCGTTGGGCTGGCCGATTTCGCTCCCGGCAAAGCGCTCACCGTTGTGCTGCACCATGCGGATGGTAGCGCCGACGAAATCACGGTGAATCATACCTACAATGAGCAGCAAATCAAGTGGTTTGAGGCGGGTTCTGCCCTGAATATCATCCGTAAGATGGTGGAGGGAAAGTAAAAAAATGTCTGAATTACAGTAAATTGAACAATGGTAAAGGCCCTGACAGTGTTAAGTTAGGGCCTTTTTCATACGTATTTTCCAGTGCAGCCGGGCTATGGCAATTTCTCAACAATAGTGGGGTCCGTTTTTTATTCCTAAATCCAAATTACCATATCTGATTCAAATTCTTTTTTTTATGCGTATAGCTTTTCCAATTCCGATTCTATTGTTTCTGGCCGGCACTCACGCGTTTGCGCAACAGGATACCCTGGCGGTCAATCAGCTGGATGAAGTAACGGTTCGGGCCTTTGAATCCCAGAGAAGCAGGCTCGAAACCACTGCCTCCGTTGCCATTATCACCCCGAAGACTTTTAGCCGTTTTTCTCCCATTACATTTACCAATGCTGTCAACACGGTGCCGGGGGTGAGAATGGAGGAGCGCTCGCCGGGAAGCTACCGTTTTTCGGTTCGGGGAAGCCTGTTGCGATCGCCGTTTGGGGTACGGAACGTAAAATTTTATTGGAATGGCATACCCTATACCGATGCCAACGGAAATACTCCGCTAAATTCGCTGGATTTTGCCTCCATAGACCGGATGGAAATCATCAAAGGGCCCGGAAGCAGCGTGTACGGGGCTGGCACCGGCGGGGTAGTGCTGCTATCAACCGGTAAGACCGATGGGCAAAACAAAGTGGAACAGTCTTTCGGAATAGGAAAGTATGGGTTTCAGAGCC
>CATMVR010000611.1 GCA_950075905.1 uncultured Persicitalea sp.
AATACCCCCTGAATGTGGTGGGGCAGGGCACGTCCGCGAATCGACATCGTATACCAAAGCCTGCCCTGATCCAACAGCGGATCACCATTCTCGTAGGTAATGGCCCGGATGTCGGCCAGGCCGTTGCCGGTGCTCAGGGCTGATTCCACAGAGCGGATACTGACGCTCCCTTTTTGCAGGTGAACGAATAGCTTCGACTGAAAACCATGAATGTGCTCCTTTTTACGCAGATCGAGATACTGGTTAAAATCACTTTGCCCAATGGGTTCGGGAAGTCCGGCGTTCTGCCGGTACAGTACCAGTCCGCTGCCCAGCATTTGCAGAATCAGCTGTCCTTCGGCTCTTTCCTGGCCGGTGAGATTTGTGGCGATGGACTCGTCGGCTAGTACGACTGAGTTTCTGAGTACCCGCAGCCGTGCTTTGGTTAGGTGGCCGTCCGCAAAGCCCACGGTGACGATGAACCGATCGGCCTTTTTTGCGTCCGAAAACTCAAAGCCCAGTTCACCCTGTCCGGTGTTGGCGGTAAGATCGAGCGTATAGGTTGCAAAAGGATTGAACCCGCCAAACCAGATGCTGGTTTTAGTCTCCTCCTCCGACCTTATCAGCAGTTGATTATTTTGTGTCTCAATAATGGCCTGTTTGTCCAGTGTATGCTCGGTGGGGTACATGGCCGGCATGCCGACGATTTCTGCGGGCTTCAAAGCTGCCAGCGGGATGGACTGCGCCGGATCGAAGACCAGCCTTCGTACGCCCTGTCGGACAAATTGAATGTTTTCCGGCAGGGTTTGGGCAGACACAGGAATAAGACTTCCAGGCAGGAGGAAAAAGAGTACGAAAGAGATGCGGCGATTATTCATGAGGGCTCTTTGTAGCTATATCGTAATAACAAGACGACTACATGGATTACTTCACCCGAACGAGGAGGAAATATAGCGTTCGAAAGGGTATTTACTTAGCAGATAAGGTTAATTTTACCTATCGTTAGCATCACGGGCTCAATGGCTTCACTTTCAAATCCGAAGCCAAGTAATAGATAGTATCTATTACTATATAAAAAACATAAATGAAAACTATTGAATTGTTTATTGTAAATTTGTTTCATTGAAAATCAAAAATCAACAACAAATGTCAAATAGCATAGGACCAAACACAAAAGTATGGGAGGTAAATGACGAAAGTAAAGTCAATACCGTAGGCAAATGCCCCTTTACCAGCGGAGCCCTTAACAAAAGTGCGGGTGGTGGCACGCGCAACCGCGACTGGTGGCCCAACCAGCTGAAACTAAACATTCTTCGTCAGCACTCTTCGCTGTCTGATCCGATGGGCGAAGGGTTCAACTACGCCGAAGAGTTCAAGACCCTTGATCTGGCTGCCGTAAAGCAGGATATTTATGATGTGATGACCCAGTCGCAGGACTGGTGGCCGGCCGACTTCGGTCACTACGGGCCGTTCTTTATCCGGATGGCCTGGCACAGCGCGGGTACCTACCGCCTCGGCGATGGCCGCGGAGGTGCGGGTGCCGGCACGTTGCGTTTTGCCCCCCTCAACAGCTGGCCCGACAACGCCAATCTCGACAAGGCGCGCCTGCTGCTGTGGCCCGTTAAGCAAAAGTATGGCCGTAAACTTTCGTGGGCAGACCTGATGATCCTGACCGGCAACTGCGCCCTGGAATCCATGGGTTTTAAAACCTTCGGCTTTGGCGGTGGACGCGAGGACGTGTGGGAGCCCGAGGAGGACGTGTACTGGGGCTCGGAAACCGAGTGGCTGGGCGACGAGGTACGTTATGCCGGTAGCAAAGAGCATAAGCGCACGCTTGAGCATCCGCTCGGAGCCGCGCACATGGGGCTTATCTACGTAAACCCCGAAGGACCGGCCGGTAAGCCTGATCCGATAGCCGCCGCGCACGATATCCGGGAAACCTTCGGCCGCATGGCCATGAATGACTACGAGACGGTAGCCCTCATTGCGGGTGGACATACCTTTGGTAAAACCCACGGCGCCGCCGATCCTACCAAGTATGTGCATTCTGAGCCTGCTGGCGCTACCATTGAGGAAATGAGCACAGGCTGGAAAAACACCTATGGACCCGGTCATGGTGCGCATACCATTACCAGCGGTATCGAAATTACCTGGACCACGACCCCTACTCAGTGGAGTAACAATTACTTTGAGAACCTGTTTGGCTACGAATGGGAACTCACCAAGAGCCCCGGCGGTGCACATCAGTGGCAGCCCAAAGATGGTGCCGGTGCCGGTACAGTGCCCGATGCCCATGATCCTGAAAAGCGTCACGCGCCCATGATGTTGACCACCGACCTCGCCCTGCGGTTTGACCCTGACTACGAGAAAGTTTCACGGCACTTCTATGAAAATCCGGAAGAGTTTGCCGATGCCTTTGCCCGCGCCTGGTTCAAATTGACCCACCGCGATATGGGTCCGAAAGAGCGCTATCTCGGACCAGAAGTACCCGCCGAGGAGCTGGTATGGCAAGATCCGGTTCCGGCTGTGACGCACGAGCTCATCAACGACCAGGACATCGCTACTCTGAAAGGTAAGGTGCTGGATTCTGGCCTGACGATTCCCCAACTGGTGTCAACCGCCTGGGCGTCGGCCTCTACCTACCGTGGTTCCGACAAGCGGGGTGGTGCCAACGGTGCCCGTATTCGCCTGGCTCCCCAGAAAGACTGGGAGGTAAACAACCCTGCCCAACTGGCCACCGTGCTGGAAAAACTGGAAGCAGTCCGGAAAGAGTTCAACGACGCGCAGACAGGCAATAAGCAGGTATCTATCGCCGACCTGATTGTACTGGCCGGATGCGCTGGTGTAGAGCAGGCGGCCCGGAATGCCGGTCACGAGGTGACGGTACCCTTTACGCCCGGACGCACTGACGCGTCGCAGGAGCAAACTGACGTGGCCTCTTTTGACGCCATGGAGCATGCGGCCGATGGCTTCCGCAACTACGTAAACACCAAGCATAAGTCTTCCGCTGAGGACATGCTGATTGACAAAGCCCAACTGCTGACGCTGACCATTCCCGAAATGACGGTACTGGTAGGGGGTATGCGTGCTCTGAAAGCCAACTTCGATAATTCGAAGCACGGCGTGTTTACGGAGCGTCCCGAAGCACTTACGACCGACTATTTTGTGAATCTACTCGACATGGGTATTACCTGGCGGGCTACTTCGGATGCGCAGAACGTATTTGTGGGCAGCGATCGCAAAACCGGTGAACCCAAGTGGACTGGTACCCGCGTGGATCTGATCTTCGGCTCAAACTCCGAGCTGCGGGCTATTGCCGAAGTATACGGATGCAACGACGCTCAGGAGAAGTTTGTACGTGATTTCGTAGCCGCCTGGAACAAGGTAATGAACCTGGGCCGCTTCGATCTGGCCTGATTATAAGTTATAACAATCCTCCTCATGGGGTGGCCTGGAAACAGGTCACCCCTTTTTTTTGTAATAACCACCAGGAAAACGGAAAGCAGTAATATGTCACAGCAAGGAGGCTTTTAGTTGCCTAACTAAAACGCTTGACTCAATGCCTACCCTTCCCATTCTCCGAAAACTTGGAAGCACTGCCTGTACCTTGCTGGTCTGTGTTTCGCTGTACGCTCAGAAAAATCCGGATACCTACTTTGCACAGGCGGCTAAAAATGGCGAACTCGCCAACGAGTCCTTTCGCCGGTGCCAACGGTTCGTGACGGGCTGGCT
>CATMVR010000612.1 GCA_950075905.1 uncultured Persicitalea sp.
GGAACAGATCTCCCGACTTGGGCTGGGCGTGAATAGCTACCATCACGATGCGGCCCCGGGCGCGGGGGAGCTGGGTCATGACGTCGACGCCCGCCTGCACCCCCGATACTTCCAGCACCAGGTCGGCCATGGCGCCTTCCGTAAATTCCTCCACGGCCTGTACCAGATCCCGCTCCCGGGGATTGACGGCCGTCAGTCCCAGCGATTCGGCCAGGGCAATGCGGTTCTGGTTTACTTCGGATACCAGCACGCGTCCGCCTTTGTGCTTAGCCACCAGCGCGATGAGCATCCCGATTGGCCCCCCGCCGATTACGACTACACTTTCGCCCGGCTGTAATTCGCCCAGCCGGATGTCGTGGCAGGCTACAGCCAGGGGCTCGATGAGGGCACCGATTTCCAGCGAGAGCGACTCAGGCAGGCGGTGCAGGGTGTGAGCGGGAACGTTCCAATACTGCTGCATGCCGCCGGCGGTATCTATGCCGATAAATTTGAGATTTTTGCCAATATGGTTTTGTCCGTAGTCGGAGGGATGCTCGGCTCCCGGCTGCAACGGCCGCACGGCTACGCGGTCGCCCACGGCCCAGCCAGTGACGCCCTCGCCTACTTCGGCGATTTCGGCAGATACCTCATGGCCGATGACCTGCGGAACCTTAACCCGCTGGTCCATATTGCCGTGGTAGATGTGGACATCCGTACCGCAGACGCCGCAGTAGGCCACTTTGAGCCGTACTTCGCCTTCCTGCAAAGGAAGTGTGTCGGCTTCCTGGATGGCAAATGATTTATTTCCCTGGTAGTATAGCGCTTTCATAGAAAAAGGTGGTTAGTTTTTTTGGGGAACAGGCGTCAGATTTCGCCGCGTTCCAGAATTTGTATCATGTTTCCTTCGGCATCCAGGGCGTTGCGGACTTTGCCGCCGCCGATGGCGTTGATGATGCCGCTCGTCCACTCTATCCCTTTTTGATCCAGGATGCGGATGGCTTCGTCCATATTTGTCACGCGCAGGGCCAGGTGCGACCAGCCGGGTGTCCAGGTGGTGCGCGGCTGCCGGAGGGTATTGTCTTTGAACATTATTTCCAGCAGCGAGTTGTCGGGCGCTTTCAGCATCCAGACGGGTTTACCCTGCGGACTACCCGTGGGGTGGTGAAACCATTTCTCGTAGCCCAGCATGTCGCAGTACCAGTGGGTGAGTACCTCTACGTCGTCGGCGGCTACCGCCGGATGGTCGATGCCGGTAAAATTCAGTTTTTCAATCGTGTTCATACGTTTGGGTTGGGCGTTTTTGCTGCCTGGATAGCTATCAGGAGTTGACAGCGTGCAGGGAGTACCTATCGTTTGTAAGTGTGACGTCCCAGCGGCGGCCATGCCCTGACTCCATTGACATAGTACTGGTCTCACCCTCGGGCAGCGCGAGTGTCCAGGTGTGCCGGCCGTTGGACAGGGTGTGGCGATGTCCCTCAGATTTCAGTGACCAGCTGGACAGAAAGGCGCTGTCGTCCAGGGCCAGCGCGTGTACCACGGTTCGGTTGCGCCGGGCCTCTTTTTCCGTGTAGCGATACACCAGCCCGCTGCCGGGTTTTCCTTCGCCCCGTTGGTTGGGCTCCACGTGGTAGGCGTCGTGCATATAGCCGTACACCGGATGCCCCAGGGTACCTTCTCCTACGTGGAATAACCGCAAACCGGCCCGGTTGCGCCGCACCAGCAGCGAATTATTCTCTACTTGTACTTCCGTCCGGCCGTCGCGGTTGTTTACCAGCCAGTTCCAGAGGGTAGTGACCGGTTGTGCGGCCTCGATGCGGTCTACCACGAAAACGATGTTGCTCCCCGCCATGAGCCACAGCCGGGAAAAATGGGTGATGGGCTGACCGTAGACCGCGCTTACCTCCGCCCCCATAACCGCAATCGGTCCATCCTGGGCAGCAATCAAAAGCCGATTGCCACGATCAATCGGCGGGCTGATTTCCTTTCCCTGAATCAAACGTCGGGCAAGCACGCTTTTCTGTTCGAGAAGCGTGGCCTTGGCAAGATCTTCCTGCAAGCCCAGGCTGTCTTTTTCTACCAGAAAAGTACAGGTATTGTGGGTTTGGGAAGCACTTTCCAGGCCGTGAATGAGATTCCGGTAGCAGCTGTGGCCCGGATCGGCCAGGAGTCGTTCCTGCTTGTGTACCAGAATGAAGCTATTCAGATCACCATGCAAATGCCCCGGTCCGTGCAGGGCTTCCCCTCCCCCGTTGATGGTTAGGATGGTTTTTCCGTCCCAGGCATCGCGGAGGTACCCGTGTCCGTTGCTGAACGAATGCACCAATGGCAAATCTGCCTCCGGCGGAGAAATAGACTTTGAATCATGCTGCAAGAGCGGTAAAGTCAGAAAGCCCCAGTCGTTGACCATGCCGAAGGTAGCCAGGTCGTGCGGGCCCTGAAAAGGCACCGGCTCGTAATAGTTCTGAAACATCCAGCGCGCCAGTCCGCCCTCGGAAACGGAGGCCTGCCGGACCGCGATATGCAACAGCAAATCCCCCGAGCTACGGAAAATAGCCGCGCTATCGTTAAAGTTGGCGGCACGGGCGCGGGGCTCTTCCCCCCAACCGGTGAGGGGTTTGGCGTAGAGCATACCACCCGCTACCCACGGCATGCCCCTGGCGTATGCCGATACATCCAGTTGCTCCGCTTTTGTGGGGTACACCCGCACCAACGCTTCGTAGGATAGCATCAGGGCGTAGGCCAGGTAGTTGCCGTACTGCAACGATTCCGCGTAGGAGCCATCCGGCTGGAAAGCCTGCGCGCAGGTTTGCCATTCGTTCATAGTCTCATCCAGTATTTTTTCTTCCCCTAGTACCGCCGCCGCTACCAACAGGCCCGAGGTCAGGATACCCCGCCAGTTGGCGAGGTGGTTGTTGGCCGCAAGCCATTGCTGACACAGCGGAATTCCTTTTTCCCGCAATGCATTTTTAATCTCCCCTTTTTCACGATCCGGAAAAACCTCATCCGCCAAATCCAGTACCGACGCCAGCGCCCAGCAGAGGTGGGCGGTTTCGAGATGGCCGCTGAAAGGCTCGGCGTGGCTGCGAAAAGCCGGCCCGACCCACTCGTAGGCCGACGCCCGTGCAATGATCAGCGTCTGCATCTTAAGCCAGGCTGCCAGGGCCGGCTCGGGTTGCAGGGCGTAGAGCATAGCCGCGTCCGACAGGTACTCCGCCGCGGGGTAGTACCAGGCCGTCGCATCCTCGGGAGTGTGCAGACTTTTGCCGTTGACCCGGCTGTAAACCCGCCGCCGCAAGGCCTCAAAAAAGGTCGAAGTCAGCGGCTCCTGCTCGTCCAGCCGTTGCAGAATGGAGCTTTTTTCCGACCCGGAAAGAAATAGCTTGTCCATCAAAAGTACCCTCCGTTCTTGACTACGTCGGTAGGCCGCATGCCGCTTTCTACCATGTCGCGGATACCGTCTTCCTTGTGCAAAATGGCTTCGGAAGCGATCAAAACATCAAAAGCTATGTCGTGAGGAATGCTGATGACCCCGTCGATGTCGCCAAAAATCCAGTCGCCCGGATTGACGATCACCTCGCCGATGAGGATGGGCTTCTGGTAGTAGTACATCTTGAAGCGCCCCAGCATGCCGGTATTGGAGCGGTACTTGTGAAACACCGGAAAACGCTGGTCCAGAATAGCCTGGGTGTCGCGGATGCCGTTGATCAGCGCACCGCGGCACCCGGCGCGG
>CATMVR010000613.1 GCA_950075905.1 uncultured Persicitalea sp.
TCAAAATAGGACACCGTCACCCCCCCGGCGTTGAGATAAAGATCCGGGATGATGGCCCCCCCTTTGGCCAGCAGAATTTCCTCCGCCTCCATCGTGACCGGCCCGTTGGCGGCCTCGGCGATCACCTTCGCCTGAATCGCGTCGGCGTTTTCTCCGGTAATCTGGTTTTCGAGGGCCGCCGGAATCAGGATGTCGCACTCCCGGGTGAGCAGCGACAGCGAGTCGGCAATATCGGTGGCGCCGGGAAACCGCAAAATGGAGCCAGTCTCTTTCCGGTGCTTGTCTACTTTCTCAATGTCAAGGCCCTTTTCGTTGTAGATCCCGCCATCGTACTCCGCAATGGCGATAATGCGGGCACCTTCCTCCTGCAAGAATTTGGCCGAATGGTACCCCACGTTGCCAAAGCCCTGAATGATGACGGTCTTATTTTTCAGGCCGGTGGTCAGTCCCAGTTTCTCCACGTCCTCCTCAAACCTAAAAAACTCGCGCAGGCCGAAGAATACCCCCAGGCCGGTGGCCTCGGTACGACCCCGGATACCGCCAATGCCGACGGGCTTGCCCGTGACACAGCCCATGGCGTTGGTGTCGCCAAACTTGAAGGTACTGTACGTATCGGCAATCCAGCCCATTTCGCGGCCGCCGGTACCGTAGTCGGGTGCGGGTACGTCAGACGCCGGTCCGATCAGGTTCTTCTTTACCAGTTCGGCGGCAAAACGCCGGGTAACTTTTTCCAACACCTTCTCCGACGACTGCCGGGGATCGATCTTCACGCCCCCTTTTGCCCCGCCGAAGGGCACATTGACTACCGCGCACTTAAACGTCATCAAAGTAGCGAGGGCTTTCACCTCGTCTTCTGACACCTCCGTACTGAACCGGATGCCCCCCTTGGTGGGTAGCTTGTGGGTACTGTGCTGCACCCGAATTCCCTCAAAATTCATAATTTCCCCATCTACCTCTACGGGGAAAATAACTTTATATACGCTATTGCAATGGCGAATACGTTCCAGCAAGCCACTCGAAAGCCCCGTATGCTCGGCGGCTTTGTTGTAGTAATGCAGGACGGTGTCAAGAAACTTCTTTCCTTCATCCAGATGGTCTGACATAGTGAATTGCTTTAAAGGTTCAGAAATGAAAAGATCAGTGTGACCTTTGCCTAAAAATAGAAAAAAAGGGAGAATGGTTATCTTTATTTTGGTTAAATAGTCAGGTTAACGGATAAGAGGCTATGTATCAAGCTGGCAGCCTGCCGTAAAATCAGGCCGCCGACCAGGTAGTGATCAATCGCTTTGTCAAAGCCGGCTATCCTAAAAATTGACCTTTACCCCGGTGAAACAACAAAATCGACCTTGCCAGGTTTTCTAGTGGATGGATTTTCTGTATATGAGCTTGAAAACACAAAAGTTAATAACCATCCCCCGGATGCCTGCCACGAGGCGGGTAGTATATTGCGCCAGCCGGTGGCTGCTGCTTTGGTGGGTACTGGCCAGTAGCTGCACCCAACCCGAAGAAAAAATAAACCAGGTGGTCATGAACAGCGAGGAGGGGAATTTCAGCCAGCTCAACGGCATAGTACTCCTCGATGGCCAGCCCTATACTGGCACGATATACACCCTTTTTCCAGAAAGCCGCGATACGGCCCGTATTGTGCGGTATCTGGTGGGCATGGAGCACGGGATATGGAAACAGTTTTATCCCGGCGGGAAGCGGCTGGACCGCCGTGAGTTTAGCCGGGGTCAGAAAGTGGGCGAGGTACTTTCGTGGTATGAGAACGGCCAGAAAAAACTCCACTACCACTTTGAAAACGACCAGTACGAAGGTGCCGGACGCGAGTGGAATGAAGAAGGTGTACTGGTGATGGAGAAAAACTACCATGCGGGCCAGGAAGAAGGCCCCCAGCACGAATACCACGACAACGGCCAGGAACGATCCAGCTACGTAGTAAAAGGTGGCCGCCGGTACGGCGTTTCCGGACCCGATAGTAGCGCCTATATTTCGGATAGCGTACGCACTCAATGATTCTTCCGCTCCCTTACTCTCTTTTGTAAAAAATATAATCCGTAGTCAAAGGCGTACCCCCCTGCCGGCGCACTTCGGTGGCTATCTGCGCCCGGTGGTAGTTGGCGTGGTTTACGATATGGTACAGAATCTCCTGAAAGCTGTTGGTGAAGGCATCTCCCTTGCTATTGGAATAGTCAATGCTATGATCCAGAGGCAGCTCCGACAGCAGCGAGCGGCTTTGGTGGGTGTTCTGCTCGTTCAGGAACAGCAGGTCTTCCCGGGGAATATCGGCCCATACCGCCAGGGCCGGGGGCTGCCCCAGCGTGCGCTGGTTCCAGATATGGTGCGCGGCCAGGGTGTGGTTCATGAGCCGGTAAAGGGCTTCGGGCTCAGGCCAGGTCCTGGCGTTGAGCTGAGCAATGACCCGCTCGTTCATCTGGAAAGTATATTCCAGTAAGTCTTCCAGAAAATCTCTCATCGTGCTATAAAAATAAGTTTTGTGGGTAGTCTGAAAATGCCGGTTCGTCGGTCGGAACGCCCGATTGGTCGAGTAGACAAATAAAGGGGTTAAACCCATTGTACTTTCATTCATCAAAGCCATGAAACCACTCGGAAAAACTACTCATGACAAAAGTACTATCTACTCTCATCATTGCCATGCTTTGCCTGGCCTCGCTGACTGCCAGCGCCCAAACGGCCCGTATAGTCGGCACGGTGCTCGACAGCACCTCGAAGGAACCCGTGGCGGGTGCTTACGTGAGTGTGCAAGACCCGGCCACTACCAGTAAGCCCATCTATACCACCACCGACCTTAACGGTAAGTTTGAATTCGCCAACCTCAAACGTCAGAAATACCTGCTCAAAGTGACCTACCTGAGTTATAGCGACCTCACAAAAACGGTAGAGCCCACGGAGGAGGTACTGAACCTGGGTACCCTCATTCTGACCGAAGCCGCCAAAACGCTCAACGAGGTAAAGGTGATTGGGCAGATTCAGCAGTCGCAGATGAAGGGTGATACCACGCAGTTTAACGCCGGGGCGTTCAAAACCAACCCTGATGCCAACGTGGAAGAGTTGATTCAGAAAATGCCCGGCATCACGGTTGTCAACGGCGAAGTACAGGCCCAGGGCGAAAAAGTACAGCGGGTACTGGTGGACGGCAAGCAGTTTTTTGGCGACGACGCCACACTGGCTTTAAAAAACCTGCCCGCCGAAATCGTAGACAAGATTGAAGTCTTTGACCGGCAGAGCGATCAGGCCCAGTTTACGGGCTTCGACGACGGCAACGCCCAGAAAACCATCAACATCGTGACCCGTTCTGACCGCAATGCGGGGAAGTTTGGCAAGGCCTTTGCCGGCTACGGCAGCGACAACCGCTACATTGCGGGTGGCAACCTCAATATTTTTGGAAAAGAAAAGCGGATCTCGATCATCGGGCTTTCCAATAACCTTAACCAGCAGAACTTCGCCTCGCAAGACCTGGCCGGCGTGCTTGGCAGCTCGGGCGGCGGTGGACGCGGTGGTCGTGGCGGCGGTGGCGGTAGCTTTGGCGGCGGCGGCAGTAGCGGCAATTTCCTGGTGGGTCAGCAAAATGGCATCACCAATACCAGCGCGCTGGGCCTGAACTACACCGATAAGTGGGGCAAGAACCTGGAAGTGATGGGTAGCTATTTCTTCAACAAGTCCAGCAACAG
>CATMVR010000614.1 GCA_950075905.1 uncultured Persicitalea sp.
CAGTCCTTCCGCCTTATCGCGAACCTCGCAGATGTCATAAACGTCCCACTGGCAACGCCTGGCGAGCTCCCAGAGCTACGCCCCCCGCTCGCGCCAATGGCCTCCGCTGGCGCGGGTGGGTCTGCAGTTCAGAATGCCCGCCGCCTTTGATCAGGTGAGCTGGTATGGCCGCGGGCCTTTCGAAACCTATCCCGACCGCAAGAGCAGCGCCCGCGTGGGGCTATATTCGGGTAGCGTAGACGAGCAGCATTTTCCGTACATCATGGCGCAGGAAAACGGCAACAAAACCGATGTGCGCTGGGTGGCGGTTACCAATACCGACGGCCTGGGCCTGCTGGCCATCAGCGACTCGGTGTTCAGTGTCAATGTGCACAACTATACCGATGCGGCGCTGCTGGCGGCCAAAAAGCCCGGTACGCCGCTGGTAAAAGACTCGGTGACGGTAGTAAACCTCGACCTGAAACAGATGGGTCTGGGAGGCGACGATAGCTGGTCGCCGCGGGTACACGCGCCTTATCAGATTCCGGCGCAGGTATACAGCTACTCATTTCGGCTGAAACCCATCGATACAGCCGGCGACATTCCGGCGGTGGTACATACCTCCCTGCCTCTGATTGCCCAAACGATGAGTCCGGGTGTGGGCGGAGAGGCCCTGCCGGCCGATGAGGTGGAAGAGGAAGCCGTGGTTTCGCCCAAGCCGGCAGCCAACCGGCCGCCGGTCAAAAAGAAAACCTACACCAAGCGCCGCTGACTCTGAATGGTGCAAAATAAAACCGGGCTGCCTGATCAATCAGGGCAGCCCGGTTTTTTGTTTCCTGGCAGGAAAGAAAGCTTCTATCTTACCATGTTGACCTTGTAATTGCCCGGGTTAGTCAACGGATTAAGCTTGGTTACCGGCGTTGTTGAGCGCCTGAAAAACAACCATCCCGACCGCCGGGCGTACTTGGGTGTTTCGTGCGTTGCCTGCGGAGCAGGGGCATTCGTAGAGCGTCTGACGATCCCTACCCGCGAGCGAAAGCGCCGGGGTTGGGTTTCTTCCTGTATTTTTCTAGCCTTGGCGGCCTTGTTGGGGTGCTTATAGTTATGGACCGAAATACCCGGATCAACCTTCACCTTCTGCTCCTGGGCAAAGGCTTCGAATATTCCAATAAATGCCATACATATAGTGAGTGAAAAAAATCGTATTAAATCCATGTTATTATTTGTATAATTTAATTAAAAATTAAAACAATATCGTGCCAGAGGCGCTGATATACAAACATACAAAATAGGCTCTTGTTGTAAAAAGATTCAATAAAAAGCCATCAAGTATGGTTTTTGCCAGAAAGTAACCTCAAATGCGCAAAACTAGTCAAAGTGACTTCTTTTCGGAAGTTGTTTTGACATACTTTTATGGAAAAATGCAAAAAGTGCTTTCAAAAGAAGCGGATTATGCCAAATAATCATTTTTGGTCACCTTTAACTTTTTTTTACTTTTTACAAAAAAGCGGTACTTACGGGAATATTGCGTAAAGTGCTCATCTTCTGACGGTACACGTGTGGAATGCCCTGCTCAATTGTGGCCGCCTTACCTCATGCCCCCAGCCATGCAAGCCGTTTAGGGAGCGGGCGGTACTCCTGGCAGAATGGGCCTGACCGCGCGGGGGGCGGCCCGCTTTGTGTGCTTACTGTACCGAAATAAACTATTTTTGCGTATCTAATCGCTCAGTATGTCAATTCTCGTCTCGCAACTTACCAAGGAGTATGGCCAGCAAAAGGCCATAGATTCACTCAGTTTCGAAATCCGTCCGGGAGAAATCGTGGGGTTTCTGGGCCCCAATGGGGCAGGGAAATCCACCACTATGAAGCTCCTGACGGGGTATCTGACCCCCACTGGCGGGCAGGCCGTTGTCAATGGACACGACCTGGCCACTGCTGCCATGGAAGCGCGCCGGGCTACGGGCTACCTGCCTGAGCACAACCCACTATACCTGGATATGTACGTACGGGAGTTTCTGCTTTTTGTGGGAAAACTCTACGGCATGAAAGGAAAAACGCTCCATAACCGTGTGGAGGAAATGGTGCAACTCTGTGGACTAGGGATAGAGCAGCACAAGAAACTGGGGCAGCTCTCCAAGGGATACCGGCAGCGGGCCGGTCTGGCGCAAGCACTTATTCACGATCCGGCGGTGCTGATTCTGGACGAGCCTACCACCGGCCTGGATCCCAATCAGCTCACCGAGATCCGGACGCTGATCAAGACCACGGCTGCCAACAAGACGGTACTATTCTCTACGCACATCATGCAGGAGGTAGAAGCCCTCTGTGACCGTGTCATTATTATCAACCGGGGGCAAATTGTGGCCGACAGCCCGTTGGCTACGCTGCGGCAGCGCGGCGAGAGCCTGGAAGAGGTTTTCCGGGTATTGACAGCTTGAAGCGGACAGACACAAAAAAGCAAAAGCCCCGCATCATGCGAGGCTTTCTATTTATAATCTATGCGGGAAAGTAGACGTGTTATCTGCCCATCTCTTCCGTGTAACGACGAGGGTCATAACCCTTCGCAAAGAGTGGGTACTGGTCAAAAATACGCCGTACCACATTGCGGTAGTAGTTGTTGGGGTTTTCCTGGCCATTAAAAATTCCCGAAG
The DNA here is from genome assembly GCA_950075905.1 of uncultured Persicitalea sp. Classification (GTDB taxonomy): domain Bacteria; phylum Bacteroidota; class Bacteroidia; order Cytophagales; family Spirosomataceae; genus CATMVR01. The sequence continues at coordinate 2,631 of CATMVR010000614.1, forward strand.
CATAGCCACGCCATACCACCTGATCGCTCTCAGCGTCAATCAACGAAACGATGAGCGTCCCTTTGTCGAGGGCGTATTTGATGGGCTCGTAGCGGAATCCATCGTTTTCGGTATCCACCCAGGTTTTAATGACGGGTTGCATGTAGCCCTGGTACCGCAGGTTATCGTAGAAAATCCCGTAATTAACCAGGAGGGTAGGCTTTTCAGCCGTTAATTTATAGCCACGCGCCTGCATTTGACGCCGGATAGATTCGTAAATTTCGGTGCATAGGTTATTGGTATCTCGCTCACATTCCAGAAACGTGTAGGTGGAGTAATCCTTAAAATTGGTTTCGTAACTGTAATCGTGCTCCACGAATACTTTACGACCAAACGAACAACCTGCTACCACAAAGGCGGCCAAGGCAACAAACAATAGTGAAACAGACTTTACCATACATTTTCTAACATTTACAGATTGACGATTTAAACATGAATATAAGTCATTAATTAGTAATAATCAATACATTATCTCAATTAAAAAATCGTGCTATCGCTATTGGCCCAGGTAGAAATGAATGGCTTTTCGCATTTCGGCAGGTGTAACCGATATGTCATATGCGCAACTACCCAGGCCATCGGGTAAGGAGAACCTTATTTCGCGGCCACGATTTTTCTTATCTTGCTTAGTGAGGAAAATGATGGCATCCGTATCGGAGAGTTGGATGCTGGCTTTGCCGTATATTGAAAAGATAAACTCCTCAACCTGCTCTAGTGTTTGGCGCGATATCATTTTTTTTCGATAAGCCAGAAAGCTTTCCATCACCATGCCGGCCGCAATGGCTTCGCCGTGTAGCAGCCGATTTTTTGGGCCCTGGGTCAGAAAGTGGGTTTCAACGGCATGGCCCAGCGTATGGCCAAAGTTCAGAATCTTCCGCAGGCCCTTCTCGGTGGGGTCCAGGGCTACTACATGCTTCTTCACTTCCACCGAGTGGGCTATCAGTTCCGTCCAGTTCTGCTCTTCCAGGTCCAGGTGGCGAATTTCCTCCCATTTGCTGGCATCAGCGATCAGACAAT
>CATMVR010000615.1 GCA_950075905.1 uncultured Persicitalea sp.
CACAAATCCGGCGGCCAAAAACAAAAAGGCAATGATGAGAGAGACTTGGCGCATGGCAAGGGAAGAGTATCAAGTAGGTGACTGGGTTATTTTACATAAATCGGAGTAGCAATTCCGTTGAGATCATACACGATTTTTCCATCCCTGATGGTCATCTCGCATTCCAGCTTCTTATCGGCTGCTACCTTATAGCCGGTTTTGTCGTAGAATCCAAAATTGCCGGTGCGCATGGAGAAAACCGCCACATCCGCGATAGCCCCTTCTGTCAAATGACCCAACTCTTCCCGCTTTATCACCTGCGCCGGAACCCAGGTACTGACCCGGATTACGTCAGGTAGTGCCATGCCCATGGCGTGAAACTTGGACATGATACTGAGCATGTCCTTCATGGAGCCATTCATACTACCCGTATGCAAGTCGGTGCTGATGGTTGTGGGCGGAAAACCGCTTTTCATAGCCGGGAGGGCCTGGGAGTAGTTAAAGCTTGCGCCGCCGTAGCCTACGTCAAACACAATTCCCCGCTTGCGGGCCTCCCACACAAAGGGTTTCACCTGCCCGGTTTCTTCGTCCACGATGGTTTCGCGCACGTTGCCATCCAGCAGGGTGTAGGTATGCGTAAAAATATCGCCCGGACGGAGGTGTTTCAAAAACAGCTCTTCCAAAGGCAAGGGCGGCTTGCTGCCGCCAAAGTCTACCATGACCGGTATGTTGGCCAGCTTACCGGCCTCCACGGCACGGTCTACGGGCGTCCAGCTGGGGCCGGAGTAGTGGGCTACCTTAAAGCCCACCACGTAGTCGCGGTTGCGGTGGGCGGCTTCGGCGGCCAGCGCGGGGTCCATATCGAGGGTATCCTGCTCATAGCGTCCGCCGCGCATGCCTTCGCCCACGATGTTCATAAAAGCCAGTACCCGGGTTTTGGAGTTCTGAATAACGTTCTTTTTAAAATTCGGAAAGGAAACCCAGCCGGAGCCGCCCGCATCCACGATGGTCGTCACCCCTACGCGGAAGGTGAAACCATCCGGCGGCAAGGCCGACAACCCATTGCTCAGGTAATGATCGGCTTCGGTGCCATAGTACACGTGACCGTGGATATCTACGAGGCCCGGCGTGACGTACATGCCTTTGGCGTCGACCACCTGCCGGGCTTCTTTGGGATCAATATTTTGGGCAATAGTCTTGATTTTTCCATCCGCGATCCCCACATCAAGTACCTCGTTGCGGTTGTTTTTGGGATCAATGACCTGCCCGCCTTTGATCAGGAGGCTGTACGTCTGGGCGGTGGAGGTACCATACAGCAGGCTGGTAATGCAAAGGAATAGGAATAGCTTTCTCATAGAGTTAGGCATAAATTAAAATATTGTTCAGTAATAGATTGATGATCAGGTTGATAAAAAAACAGCTAACCAATTACTAATAACCAATCACCACTCAAATGGAAGCTTTGGTCAGCTCTTCTTTCAGCCGGGCCGCCACAATTTTTTCCTCGCCGGGCTGCAACATCCAGCTCGTAATGTTGATATGGCTGCCGCCGGGCATAATCTCGATGGAAGGGGTACCATTGCGTAGCCGCTCCTGCAACTCCTTGATCTGCAAATTGACCTTGGCGGTATCCCACGAGATGCGCAGGGTGGGGGTATGGTTGCCCAGCTCAGGTACATCCGTGACTACCTTTACACCGGGTACGCTCAGGGCCGCGTTGCGAATCAGGGCGGTACGGTCTTCCCAGGTTTTCCAGAGTTTTTTCTGGTCGGTATTCACAAACTTGTCGAGGGCAGCGTACATGCCCAGAATTTCCTCTTTGTTCACCTTCATCCCGCGCCCGATGGTAGAGCCGCGCGGTGGCATGCTAAGCCGCGCGGCGGCTATGTACTCCTTTTTGCCCATCAGAATGCCGGCGCTCTGCGGCCCGCGCAGGGCCTTGCCGCCCGATACACACACCAGGTCGAACCCCATGTCGTTGAAGCGCCAGAGGTTTTCTACCGGCGGCACGTCGGCGGCTATGTCGATCATGGTAGGCACCCCGTGTTTTTTTGCTACCTCCACCCATTTTTCGTGACCGATCTGCCCGCGATCCGACTGTATGTGCAGAAACCAGAGCAGGGCAGTTTTGTCGTTGATGGCCTTTTCGAGATCTTCAAGCGTTTCCACCTCTACAATTTTACAGCCGGTATTGATCAGGGCGTGGGAGTAGCCGATGTTGTGACCTTTCTGGATTATCACCTCCGACTTCATGCCGGTACCTTCCAGGTGAGGCAGTGCTTCCACCTTCTTCTGATCCATGCCGGTGAGTACCCCCGCCAGCCCCAGGGTTAGGGCCGAAAAACAGCCCGCCGTCACCACGGCGGCTTCGGCGTGGGTAATGGCCGCGATTTTCTCACCTACCTTATCCTGCACTTCGTCCAGCATCATAAACTCCCGGGAGGTACCCTTGATGGCTTCCATCACTTCGTCTTCCATCAGCGAGCCGGTCATGGCCGTATAGGTACCGGCGGCGTTGATGAAGGTACGGATGCCCAGTTCTTTGGCCAGGTTGCGGGCCGGAGCAGCCGTCAGGGCTCGCAGTTGATTTTTCTCTCCCAGAAAGCCCCCCAGGAGCGGCAGGGATGAGAGGCGAAGAATAAGATCTCGGCGGGTTATCATGAGCAAATCGGAGTTAGAAAGGTGGAAAACAAATATAGCATTGCGTACAGGCAAGCCTGATACGGTTCGTTTCGCAACTCTTGGGAAAGATGTCCGGACGGAAGACCAAGGCCGGCATCTGACTTACTACGGGTACGCCCGGTTATCGGGCTACTGTATTCTATCTTATGAAAAGCAGAAGTACTTTGCTTTATACCAAGGATTTAAAGAAAAATGGAGAAGTAGAGGTGTAAGCGGCGGGGATCCTATTCGAGAAACCTTGACTGATGCAAATGGATCATATGAATTCGTAGTTGATGTGCCAAGAAATTATCATTCTGCCAGTATCCTATCGTCTCTGGATTTTAGTCACTCCGTAGTAAGTATAGCACTGACAATCAGCTTATTTTTGAAAACGGTGCCCAAATAACCTCACCTTAAAATACTGCCCCAAAATAAAAAGTAATGTCCGATAGCAGAAAATCGTTGTCTTACTAAGAAATTAGAATTTCCTGCTACATTTGGACATGAAAGAAGAGCGCATCTCCGTATTTGATATTTTCAAAATAGGCGTCGGTCCGTCGAGCTCCCATACCCTGGGGCCGTGGCGGGCTGCGCAAACCTTCCTTTCTAAGCTGGCTGACCAATTCGAGCTGGAAAAAGTACGGGCGGTACAGGTACTGCTCTACGGCTCGCTGGCCAAAACCGGCAAAGGCCACGGCACCGACCAGGCTGTTTTGCTGGGACTGAGTGGCTATGATCCCATTACCATTCCCACAGCCGATATTGACTCTATCCTGGCCCGCATAGCTTCTACTGAAACACTGCTCCTGCATGGTACCACCCCCATTCCTTTCCAGCCAAAAAGAGACATTGTTTTCCAACGCGACAAAACCCTGCCTTTCCACCCCAATGGGCTGACCTTTGTGGCTGACTGCGGCGCTGAGGGCGAGGTACGCGAAACCTACTACTCCATCGGGGGCGGTTTTGTGGTGCAGGAAGAAGCCGAGATCGTGCTCAATAATGAGCTTGTGAAGCTACCCTACCCCATTG
>CATMVR010000616.1 GCA_950075905.1 uncultured Persicitalea sp.
TGATCGTTTCACAGCAGCCCTGGCTAGGAGTCGAACGCGGTCTGGTTGTACTCCTAGGACCGCTGCTTCGAGGGCGGTCTGGTAACCGTTGTTTTTGAAATGCTGCGGCAGGGTTACCACCTCAGGTACCGTCTTGCGAAAGTGCGTGACCAGGTCGTACACGTGGGTAGAGTCGGGGCGCAGGCCCGTCAGCAGGCTGGTGCGTGAGGGGGAGCAAACCGCCTGCTGGCAATACGCCCGCTCAAACAGCAGCCCATTGGCCGCCAGCCGGTCTATGTTGGGTGATTTTACCAGCTTATCACCATAGGCACCCAACTGCGGCCGCAGGTCGTCTACGGCAATGAACAGCACATTCAGGGGCTTGGGCGGCGGGGTAGATTCGTCAGAAGATGGTATAGTCAGGAAGGCTCCCAGGGTAAAAACCAGGATTATCCCCATAAGGAGGGGAATTATTCGGGTCAGGAGAGCGGAGTGCTTTTTAATCATGACAAAAGATACGTGGCTTTGGTTTTTTGGGAAGGCGTTTTCTTATTAAAGTACACAGCGGGTTTATTCTCCCCTCGCGACATGTCAGGTTTTTGAACCAGGCAAGGCTAGCTTTTCCACTAGTTCCTCACCTCCCACGCATACTTTCCCGACCCCACTGATTCGATCTTCCAAAAAGCTCCGTCGGCCATAGCTTTGATGATTTTTCCATCCTGGTAGACGGTACCCTTTGGGCTTTTGCGGGGTAAGTACACCACGCCGGTGGTATTGGCCGGCAGGGTAGTATGTAGCCGGAAGCGCTCCGGGCTATTTTCAAAACTAACTTTCACCACCCCGCGTAGCGTGGTATATTCCAGCGAGGCCTGTCGGAGGGTATCGGGCTGGGGTTTGATCTGAATGGTGCCAAAGGCGGGCGTGAGCGGCTCTACGCCCATCAGTTTCCTGACTATCACATTGGCCGGCGCGGCTCCCCAGGCGTGGTTCCAGTCCTGGTTTGGTTTGAAGCGCGTATCCCAGGCTTCGGTGGTGATGGTAGAGCCGGTCCGAATCATATTGTACCAACTGCGCAGGCCGGTATGGGTCAGCAGCGACAGCGCATACTTGCTCTCATGGGCGTTGTAGAGGGCATCCAGCAAAAACTGGGAGCCGTACACACTGGTGGCCATGCCTTTATTGCGGATGTGCGCTAGCACGTTTTCGTGATTTTTCTCGGGCACCAGGCCAAAAGCCAGCGCAAACATATTGGCGTGCAGCGAGGAGTGATCGGTACCTTCACCATCGCGTACCAAACCGGTTTTGGCGTCAATAAATGTATTCAGAAAGGCGGTTTTGACCCGCTGGGCGCGTTTTTGGTAGAAAGCCGCATCCTCCTGTTTGCCCAACTCGCGGGCCATGTGCTCCATGGCTTGCAAGGATTCGAAGTGAAAAGCATTGACGATGGCGTTGTAATCTTTGAACTGAAAGCCGTCGATCTCGCTGGGTTGCGGCCAGTCGGTAATATCTTTCAGATCTTCCTTGCCGTCGAAGGTACCGTAGTGGATGGACCTCTTGAACTCGGCCGTCTGCTTGCCCGTACGGGTGCTGATCAGCCCGTCTTCGCGGGCCAGGGCCAGTAGCATTTTCGGCTTCAATTCGTCATAGAGCACCCCCACCGCCCGGATATCCCCGGAGTAGAGGTAGTCGTAGTAGGCCACCAGCAGATTTTGCAAAGACCACTCGGTGGGCCAGGTAGCGTGGTAGATCAGGTAGTCGAGCGAGCGCTTGGCCATATTGAACTCCGTATCCACGGCATAGTGCGAGAGCTGATTAATGAGCGCGTCGGCCTCGTAGGGAATCCGCTCGCGGTCGCCATCCACGTAGTAGCCCGCAAAGGAGGTCGCCTTGATGGAGTACTTGCTCAGCTCCCAGATCTGGTTGAGCGTAGTGTCGGAGCTGGTAAAAGTGGTAGCTCCTTCATTGAAAGGGTAGAACACCCCGTGCCGGGTAACATTCTGTACCCGTACCTGACCCGAAGGCACCACCAGTTCCACGTAGCGGAAGGGGAGCACCTCCCCAATGTAGTCGGGCATCAGGATGGCCTTGGGGCCGGTGTTGCGCTTGTCGGAGGTGAATTGCACCGCGTAGGTATGCTCGCCCTGGCGCAAGGGCAGGCGAACCATCCGGTAGCGCAGGGTACCGCCGGGTTTGGTGTGAACGTGGCCGTCGGCCGTGACGTGTTCGCCCAGGTGAAGCACTAGCGTGTCGTTGCCGGTGGAGCTGGTGGCCGTCAGGTACAGTTGGCCAAAAATGTCTTTGCCGAAGTCGTACAGTACGCTCTGGTTGCTCAGGCGACGTTGTTTGCTGGGTTTTTCTTCTGACTTTACCAGCGGGTAGAAAGCCGTGGTGTAGTCAGAAAGTACCCTGGCCGTACGGAAGGCCTTTGGGGCCGACCAGCCGCTTTCCTGCGCTTCGCTGTTCCAGGTTTTTACCTTCCAGTAGTAGATTTGGTTGGTGTCGAGGGGTACCCCGCACCGGATCTGCAACTGCTTGCTGCCGGTTACCTTGCCGGAGTCCCAGACATCGCCCAGGCCGGCGTCGATTTTTTCGCGCGAGGTAGCCACCAGAAGGTGGTAGGCCGTCTGGCGGGCATTGCGGCTGGTGTCAGTCAGTACCCAGCTGAAATAGGGCTGACGACTGCGGATGTCAGCCGTTTGGAAAGAAAAAAGAGAGTTTACCGCCTCAGTCAGCGTAAGGTTGGTCAGAAAGCCGTTTTTCCAGACCTGATCGGTATGTTCGAGCAGGTCGGTGCGGAGGCTGGCATGCGCGGGTACTTGCGCCCGGGCAGAAAGCAATGACAGGAGAAGTAGTAGCGTGATTAAGGTATTTTTCATAGGAAAAAGTGAAACGGGCGATTCGCTGGAACCACCCGGCTCCGAAAAGCTGCGTTGGTTTATTGATTCAAATAGGTAAGTCCTTTTTGTTTACTCATAGCCGTGGTAGAGATATACCGCGCCGTAGGTCCAGTTGGGCCCTTTCAGACCGGGGTAGTTGTAGCGGTCCATCATCAGGGCTACGTACCGGAAGGGGTACCCTTCGGGAAGCTGGACCACGTTGGGCCAAACGCGCGTGCCGGCAGTAGCATCCCAGGGCGGTAGGTCCATCTTCAGCGTACCGGCTGGTTTCAGATCTGGGTAGGTATAGATGAAAATCTCGCGTTCAGAACTTCCCGAAAAACAGTACCGCGTATCACCGATTCTCTGAATAGACGTACCCGTAGAATTGTGGCTCACCGGACCGGCAATCCGGGTGTAGCCTTTGTTCCAGGAATCCGATTCCAGCACAATAGCCTTATAACCGTTCTGATTTTCGCAGGTCAGCATACTCCATTTTTGGGCGGTAGAGTCGTATAGTACATGTGGATCTTCGATGTCGCCTACCATCCCAAAAGGTACGGCCTTCATGACCGAAAAGCCAAAGCGAGGGTCGCGCTGGCTTTCAATGGCCAGAAGTTGCTTTTTTTCTTGCTCCGGGTTGGCGTAGGCACTAAACCCGGTGGTAAGCCCCCTCCACCTATGTGCGGTTCGGTCGTAGAAAATGTGCGAAGCCACTTCGTTGCGCAGGATACCGTCGTTGCGGTCAAAGACGATGATGCCTTCCAGTTTTAGATCAAATACCGATGGATTCATACTAAATAC
>CATMVR010000617.1 GCA_950075905.1 uncultured Persicitalea sp.
CTGATCATATCCTGCATACGCCGGGTAGCATTGAGAATCCGATCGAGATACAAACCCATTTCTTCGTCAAGCAAGCCCTTACTGCGGTTTTCCAGTCTCTCACCAAAGGACACGATCTTCCGAAGGGGCTCCTGCAAATCGTGGGACGCCACGTAGGCAAACTGTTCAAGGTCAAAGTTGGAGCGGTTAAGCTCTTCAACTTTTCGCTCCAGCTCAAACTGTATATTTTTTATAGAAGTAAGATCAAACGTACTGCCGATGGCAGTGAGGGGCTTTTGGGCGTCTCCTCCTATAAATCTACCACGGCTCAGCATAAATTTCTCCCGATTGTCGGTGGTCTGAATACGGTACTCGATGCGGAAATCTGATTTTTGGGCCAGGGCTTCCTCAAACTTTTCATGAAAATGATCCAGGTCCTCGGGGTGTATGTGGCTCTCAAACAGCTCGTGCGACGGAGAAAGCGCTGCTGCTTCTTCGGGTGTAAAGCCCAGCAAGGAAAATACTCCCTGCGACCACTCCACAGACGTGCCGCCCACTTCACACATCCAGCTACCAAACTGCATGGCTTTTTCGGCGTCACTTAGTATATTGAGTACATTCTTTTCACGTTCCTGAACTACAATACGGGCGCTTATGTCGGTGAGTGTACACATAAAGTGATTATCGTCCACGGGTACATTACTGGCCCGGCACCACGTACCAGAGTCGGCGAAATAAATTTCCTGATCAAGGGTTAGCAGTGCAAGTGTGTCCTGGGGAACCGAACCAAAAAAATCTTTCCACTGCAAACCAGTCAGGCTTTTCTTTCCCGAGAGTGTACGGGCAGCGGCATTGTCTACCGTGCACACATAAACATCGCGGCTTTCATGCTGAGTAGTATCAATCTTAAAGAGCAACAACCCACTGGCTGATGCATTGAGGAGGTCGTTGATTCCAAATGAATGAAATATCTTTTTCAGATCAGTCATTTTCGAATATTTATTATTGCATGTCAAATTGCTTCATTTTATTATAAAGCGTCTTGCGGTCGATATTCAGCAATCGGGCCGCTTTGCTTTTGTTATAATTTACCTGGCGAAGCACTTGCATGATCATATCGTATTCGGCCTCATTGGCCACGGTCTTCAGGCTTGGATTGGGGTCGTTTTCCTGGGGTGGCATGGTCACGGGCATAGTCACAAAATCTTCGTCCATTTCCCGAAGTTTCTGGAAATTGGCGATTTCAAATGGTAGTACTTTCTCTTCCAGTACTTCGCCATTTGAAAGCAGAGTAGCGCGTTTAATCACATTTTTGAGCTCTCGAAGGTTACCCGGCCAATCGTAGTTCATGAAATCCTGAATGACCTCATCGGAAAAGCCTTTCACATCTTTTTCCAATTCTTCGTTGGTAGACTGCAGAAATGCCTCCGCAAAGAGCATAATATCATCTTTGCGGTCGCGCAGGGCCGGTACCTCCATACTGAATTCATTAAAACGGTAGTAAAGGTCTTCCCGGAATTTTCCCTTGCGGCACATTTCCAGCAGGCGTTCGTTACTTGCTACGATAATACGTACATCGAGATTGATCTCCTTATTGCCGCCAATGCGGCGTACTTTCCTTTCCTGCACCACGCGCAGCAAGGCCATCTGAATTTCATACGACAGGTTAGAGACTTCATCCAGAAACAACGTACCACCGTTGGCCATTTCAAAATGGCCAATTTTAGTCTGCAGCGCCCCCGTAAAAGAGCCCTTTTCGTGGCCAAACAGCTCACTACCGGCAAGCTCTTTGGAAATGGCACCGCAGTCCATGGCCACAAAGGGTTTATTATGCCGGCGGGAGCGGTTGTGTATCTCGTGAGCAATGGCTTCTTTGCCCGAACCGCTTTCACCGTAGATAATTACGCTGAAATTGGTGGGAGCCACCAGATCTATCTGCCGGTAGAGTTCATCAGACACCTTGCTTTTGCCTATAATGTACCCCGAAGAGGATTTGGTCGGACGGCGACCCGGGCTACCGTTGCTGCCAACGGGTGCTTCGGCTACGGGATTCCCCCGAAAATCTGACGATTCCTCTTTGGCATCGCTCAGCGCTTTACGTACCGTAACCAGAATCTCGTCGGGAAAAAGAGGCTTAGTTATATAATCGTATGCGCCTTGCTTCATTACATTTATGGCTGTTTTGATATCAGAATAGCCCGTAATAATCAGAACTGGTACATGGGGGAGTTTTTTCTTAATATTCACGAGCAATTCAGAACCGGTCAGATCACCCAGCCTGAAATCAGTCATGACCAAATCTGGCTGAAATTCGTCTACCAGTTGCAAGCCACGTTTTCCATTCTGAGCCGTTTCCACCTCAAAGCCATTTTTAGTCAGAAAACGCTTTAACAGCATACAAATATCACCCTCATCATCAACTACTAATATTTTTTCCATCAATCTAATGTGTTGTGTTAGTGGTTCGGAATTATTCTTATACTGACGCGTCTATATTTCTACGCGTAATCTTGAAGTCGGAATATTCAATTGCTCACGATATTTGGCCACGGTGCGGCGGGCTACCACGTAGTCGCGCTCGGCAAGTAAATCTGTAATCTGCTGATCGTTGAGCGGGTGCCGCTTGTCTTCAACTTCTACAATTTCCCGGATCGCCTCCTGAATCGCCCGGTTAGAAACTTCGGTACCGTCTTCACGGGCAACGCCCTCAGTAAAAAGGTCTTTTAATAAAACAATGCCAAAAGGAGTCTGAACATATTTGTTTGTTGTCACTCTCGACACCGTGGAGATGTCCATATTAATAATCTCAGCCACATCTTTGAGAATCATGGGCTTAAGTTTCTTTATATTACCAGTCTGAAAGTAATCGTATTGCAGTTTTACAATAGCCCGCATGGTATTGAGCATTGTGTTTTCCCTTTGCTTGATGGCGTCGATAAACCACTTGGCCGAGTTGATTTTATTTTTGAGAAACTGCCGGGTGGCACGATCATTTTTTTCCTCGGCAAGCTTGGTAAAGACCTTATTCATGCGCAGGGCAGGGCTGTTTCCCCAGGCGAGTTTTACCTCAATATCGCCATCATCCAGGTAGCGCATCAGAAAGTCGGGTTTGATACTTTCGTTCAGAGTGGTGTCGTTGCGGAGACCAGAGGCTGGTTTTGGGTTCATGGATACAATGACACCGAGTGCTTCTTTCAGCTCATCTTCGGTAATTTCCAGCATCCGCATGATTTTATCGTAGTTTCGGGCTCCCAGTTCGTCAAAAGTGTCCGAAACAATGCGGTGGGCAAGCTTCCAGGCATCGCTGGTATGATCCATTCGGTTGAGCTGAATCAGGAGGCTCTCGCGAAGGTCGCGGGCGGCAATGCCGGCCGGTTCCAGCTGCTGAATCATCCGCAGCATACTTTCCACCTCATCGGCATTAATAAAAGCGCTATTGGCAAACGAAATATCGTCGGCGATAATGTCACAATCCCGACGCAGGAAACCGTCTTCGTCGAGAGAATCCAGAATAAAATCTGCGATGAGCTGCTGCCTGTCTTAGAAGTTGTCGGGCCCCACTTTTGACCGCTTTCGACTGCCGTGGACCAGAGGACGCGCTCCAGAGCGGCTGTTGCTCGCTGGCAGCGAGCGGGGGCGGCGAGGAAAGAGTGGCCA
>CATMVR010000618.1 GCA_950075905.1 uncultured Persicitalea sp.
CCAAGCTGGCCGAAAACGATAAAATCAACCTGCGAAACGGCTTGCAGGAGTTCCGGGAACACCTCGGTGGCCGGCTCACCATTATGCTACTGGAAGCCATTGGCCGGGGCGTAGAGGTGCACGAGATGGACGATACGCTCATTGCTGCATCGGTAGATTATCTGGAAAACCACTGTTCCGATCAGGCCCTGGCCTGAAATTATAACCTCTCTAAACCCACTTGACTAGATGAAAATACCCCACGGCCACCTGACATATTGCAGCAACATCCATCCCGGCGAAAAATGGGAGGAACATTTCGAAACTCTCCAAAAAAATCTGCCTTTTATCCGACAGATGATGGCACCTGACCAGCCCTTTGCGCTGGGCTTGCGCCTGGCCAACGACGCCTCGATGGAACTGAGCTCTCCCGATAAGCTGCACGAGTTCCAGGCCTGGCTCAAAGAGCACAACCTGTACGTCTTTACCATGAACGGCTTTCCCTATGGGGGTTTTCACAATACCCGGGTAAAGGACAATGTCCATACGCCCGACTGGACTACCACCGAGCGCACCGAGTACACCAAGCGGCTTTTTTCCATCCTGGCCCAACTCCTGCCTGAGGGTATGGATGGGGGCGTATCTACCTCGCCCCTCTCCTACCGGTTCTGGTGGGAGTCGGAGGAGGACCTGTCCCAGGCCATGGAATCGGCTACCCACAATATCATGGAAATTGCCGATCAGCTTATAACGATCAAGCGAGAAACCGGCAAACTGATGCACCTCGACATCGAGCCCGAACCCGACGGCGTGCTTGAAAACTCCGTGGAGTTTGTAAACTGGTACCGCGACCACCTGTTGCCCACCGGCGTGCCCTACCTGCAGCACAAGTACAGCTTTTCGGCTCAGCAGGCCAAGGAAGCCATCCTCGACCACATCCGGCTGTGCTTTGATGTCTGCCACGTGGCCGTAGCCTTTGAGGAACCCAGCGACGTACTCGACCGCCTAGATACGGTAGGTATCAAAGTGGGCAAGATTCAGATCAGCTCGGCGGTTAAGGTGGATCTTCGCAATGAGGCTGCCGAGAAAATCGAAGCGCTGGGGTCGTTTAACGAACCGGTGTACCTGCATCAGGTGGTTGCCAAAAGCCCGGATGGTACCTTCGCCAAATTCCCCGACCTACCCGAAGCCCTGGATGCCTGGCAGGATGGAGCCGCCGAAGAGTGGCGTGTCCATTTTCATGTACCCTTGTTTGTAGATACCTACGGTAAATTGGATTCCACCCAGGAAGAAATCATAAAGACCCTGACGATACAAAAGCAGGCGCCCTTTACGCATCACCTGGAAGTAGAAACCTACACCTGGGGAGTACTGCCCGCCAACATGCAAAAACCCATTGGCGAGTCCATCGTGCGGGAGTTGCAGTGGGTATTACAAGCCCTGAATTAAACATAAAAGCTATGCAGAAGACGGTTGTCATCGATATCGTGGGGCTGAGCGCCAATCTGATTGGGACATATACGCCTTTTTTGAAAAAGTACCTGGAAGGCCGGACCCTGACGGCCATCAAGCCCGTACTTCCTGCCGTCACGACTACCTCGCAAAGCTGCTACCTTACCGGAAAATGGCCCGCTGAACACGGGATAGTGGGCAATGGCTGGTACGACCGCGAAGATGCGGAGGTAAAGTACTGGAAGCAGTCCAACCACCTGGTGAAAGCAGAGAAAATCTGGGAAGCCGCCCGCAACCGGGACCCCAAGTTTACGTGTTCCAAGATGTTTTGGTGGTACAATATGTACTCTACGGCCGACTTTTCGGTCACCCCACGGCCGCAGTACCACGCTGATGGCGTAAAAGCACCCGACTGCTACACCCACCCAGCCAGCTTACGCGATGAATTGCAGGAAAAATTCGGGCAGTTTCCGCTATTTAATTTCTGGGGACCCAACGCTAATATCAAATGCTCGCGCTGGATTGCCGACGCTTCCATGTACGTGGACGAAAAGCACGACCCTACCCTCACGCTGATTTACCTGCCTCATCTGGATTATTGCCTGCAAAAATTCGGCCCTGATTTTCTAAAAATCGGCAAAGAGCTAGGCGAAATTGACCAGCTGGTCGAAGAGCTGGTGACCTACTACGAAGCCAAGGGCTCCCGAATCATTCTGCTGTCGGAATACGGCATCAACCCGGTTTCGAACCCGGTCCATATCAACCGCATCCTGCGGGAGGCAGGCTACCTGTGCTTACGGCAGGAGCGCTGGTACGAGCTGCTGGATGCGGGGGCATCACCGGCCTTTGCTACCGCCGACCACCAGATTGCCCATGTGTACATTCAGGACAAATCGCTGATAGGTACCATAAAGGAGTTGCTGGAAAATACCCCCGGCATTGCCAAGGTACTGGACAAAGCCGGGCAGGCAACCCACCACCTCGACCACGAGCGGTCGGGAGACCTGGTGGCCGTAGCCGAACCCGACAGCTGGTTTACCTACTATTACTGGCTCGAAGATACCAAAGCGCCCGACTACGCCAAACTGGTGGATATTCACCGCAAGCCGGGCTACGACCCCGTGGAGATGTTCATGGACCCTAAAAATCCGCTGATCAAGCTACGGGCGGGGTACAAGCTGGGGCGTAAGCTCCTGGGATTTCGGTACCTGATGGACGTGATACCGCTGGACGCTACCCTGATCAAAGGTTCCCACGGCAGCGACGAGGTACCTGCGCAGTACTACCCGGTTTGCATTACGGACCAGTCGCCCGGACACCCTACGCTGACGGCCCCGGAGGTGTACGATGTCATCTGGAATCACATCTGGTCATAAACCCCGTAGCCCGCGTAAACCAGCATGGCAATGCACAGGGCTACCTGCACAAAAATACCCGTAATAAAGCCCAGAAAAGAGCCAAAGGCCGATTTCAGGGCTTTGTTCATGACCATGCCGCCAATGAGTTCGCCCGCCAGTGCCCCAAGGAAGGTGCCCGGAAACAGCCCCAGTCCCGGTATCACAAAGATTCCTACCAGCCCCCCCACAATGGCCCCGATGGTACCGTTACGGGTACCGCCAAACCGTTTCATGCCCCAGATCGGAATGTAGTAGTCCAGCACGGCAATGACAACCGTCAGCACCCCGAACATAAACAGCATGTAGGTACTGAAATCGGCAAAATGGCTGAAATGAATCAGAATAAGGCCTAAAAAGCTGAGGGCCGGGCCGGGGATGGGCAGTACTGACCCAGCCAGACCTACCAGCAGACACAATCCACCAAGTATTAGTAAGAGAAAGTCCATGTAATAGGGGTTTTTAGGTTAAATGATCAAAAAAAAGTTTCCCCGTTCTATCTTTGCCGGGTAATTTACCAACAGAATCCATACAAATTTCACCGAAGGGGGTGCTATTGGTATGATTTCTTTTCATTTCTCCAAAAACCAAACCAACAAACCATGTCCAAAATACTTATCATTGGAGCCGGCGGGGTTGGCAGTGTGGTAGCACATAAATGCGCCATGAACAGCCAGGTATTCAGCGAAATCATGCTGGCCAGCCGAACCAAATCCAAATGCGATAAAATTGCCGCCGAAATTAAGGAAATGCACGGCGTAGAAATAAAAACCGCCCAGGTAGACGCCGACATCGTAGCCGAAACGGTGA
>CATMVR010000619.1 GCA_950075905.1 uncultured Persicitalea sp.
TCTACTAACCGGCAACCAATAACCAATCAACCAGCATCAGTACAGCATCCTAAACCGGATGGTACCTTCTACGGCTTTGATCTCGCGGATAAACTCCTCGGAGTAGTTTCGGGAAATATCCACGATCACGTAGCCGATGGTCTCGTTGGTTTTGAGGTACTGCCCCGTGATATTGATATTGTGCTTGGCAAAGATACTATTCAGCCTGGCCAGCACGCCCGGTACATTGGCGTGGATATGCAGCAGGCGGTGGCAGTCACCAAGCTTGGGTAGCTGCACTTCGGGGAAGTTGACACTGCCATAGGTACTGCCGTTGTTGATGTATTCGAGCAGCTTGCCCGGTACATAGTAGCCAATGTTTTCCTGGGCTTCTTCGGTACTACCACCGATGTGGGGCGACAAAATGACGTTGTCCAGACCAATCAGCGGGCTTTCGAAAGCCTCGTCGTTGGTTTTGGGTTCCTTCGGAAATACGTCCACGGCGGCGCCAGCTACCTTACCACTTTTAATGGCGTCGGCCAGGGCGTCGATATCCACCACGTGGCCGCGGGAGAGGTTCATGAAAATGACGCCTTCCTTCATCAGGTCAAACTCCGCCTTGCCGATTATGTTGGTGTTTTCCTTGCGGCCATCCACGTGCAGGCTGATCACGTCGGCAATCTGCAATAGCTCGTTGAGGGAGCGTACCTTCCGGGCGTTGCCGATGGTGAGCTTGTCGGTAATGTCGTAGAAGTATACTTCCATTCCGAGCGCTTCGGCCACGATGGAGAGCTGTGTACCGATGCTGCCGTAGCCCACCATACCCAGTTTCTTACCGCGTACTTCAAAGCTACCGCTGGCCGACTTGTCCCAGATACCCTGGTGCAGCAGGTTGCTCTTGGGTACAATATTCCGGATCAGCAGGATCATCTCACCCACGGCGAGTTCTACCACCGAGCGGGTGTTGCTGTACGGTGCGTTAAAAACGGCTACGCCGCGTTCGGTGGCGGTTTCGAGGTCTATCTGATTGGTGCCGATGCAGAATGCCCCGATGGCCATCAGGCGGTTGGCGCTTTCGAGCACGCGCTTGGTAATCTGGGTCTTGGAACGAATACCAATGATGGATACGTCCTTAATACGCTCACAGAGCTCATCTTCATCCAGCGCACCCTTTACAAACTCCACCCTGAAGCCTTCGTCTTCAAAGGCTTTTACGGCCGCCGGGTGCACATTTTCCAGGAGCAGCACCTTGATGCGGCTTTTGGGGTACGACTGGCTGCGGCTCAGCTTGTTATCATACAAAAACTCGTCGAGCGAGCCCGACACATGGTCGGCTACCTGCACCACCTTGGGGCGGTTTACATTTTCGGTAAAGGCGTAGAAACGGTTGGCCAGGCCAGACTCGCGCAGCTCGTAATCCGTGTAGCCGTCGCCGATGACGTACACATCACCCACCAGGTTGAGCGAGCGCAGCAGTTTGATCTTACCGCCATCGCTTGCCAGTACATTGTTTTCGTCCACGCCGATGATGTTGCCTTCTTCGTCAAACCTGAACTCGTTGGCGTATACATGGTCGGCCCGCACGCCCAGCTCGGTTACGATGGGAACGATAAACTCTTTGAAACCACTGGATACCACGTAAATATGATCGGCATTGTCGGTGATGAACGACTTGTTGCGCTGGAAAGAATCCGAGATCTTGGTGCGGAGATAATCGATCAGCAGTCCGATATGGGAGCGGTTGGCCGACAGCAGTTCGATGCGGCGGCGCAGGCCCTCGGCAAACGGCATTTCGCCGTTCATGCCCATGTCGGTCAGGTTGCGGATCTGTTGCACAATGGACTCCCGGTCGTTATGACCAGCCAAAGCGATATGGGCCAGTTCGTCGAGCCCTTCTACTTTGGTAAAAGTACTGTCAAAATCAATGACAATGTACGTGGGATTCAGTGTTTGGGTAAGCATGCAGAAAATTGGTGAAAGGTAGGCTACCTCGTTAATTCAGAATGACTACTACGTTTTACACAAAATTACAAAACGTAGATTGAACTGACTATAACAAAGTGGGTTTCCTGGTACACATATAGGATAGGTGCTATTAATTAGCCGTTTAGTGAAATAATGCTGACGCATTAGTTCTTATCACTTTTCATGCCCGGCGGGCGCTTCCAGAAATTGCAGCGCGCGCTGCTCCGACCAGTAGAGATCGCCCTGCATAGAACCCGGCCGGAAACCGCAGTGGCCGCCGGCGTCGGTGAGCTCCAGCCAGACGTTGGGGTGGTTGGCAATGACCTGCTGCGGTAAGCTATCGGCGGGTACGAGCGGGTCGTTGAGGGCGTTGACAATCAGGGTAGGGATGGCAATACCCTCCACAAAAAACCTGGAACTATTTTGGGCATAGTAGTCGTCTGCTCCCGCAAAGCCGTGCAGAGCGGCGGTGTAGATATGATCAAAGTCGTAAAATGTCTTGACGTTGGCATAAGCTTCGGCGCTGATGTGCTCCGGAAATACCTTAGCTTTGGCGTGAACCTTAGGGCGCAGCGAAGACAGAAATCGCTTCTGGTACACCCGGTTTTCGAGCTTTTCGATGGCCCGGCTGCACGCCAGCAGGTCCATGGGTACGCTAAACACAACCGCCCTTTTTATTTCCTGGTCCAGGCTGCTGCCCCGTTCGCCCAGGTATTTCAGCGTCAGGTTGCCGCCCAGGCTAAACCCCATCAGGTACAGGGTAGAGTAGCCTCGCTTCAAGGCGTGCTGTATCACCCGGTCCAGGTCGTCGGTGGCCCCGCTATGGTAAAAGCGTACCTGCTGGTTCATTTCGCCGCCACAGCTACGGTAGTTCCAGGCCAGGCAGTCGTAGCCGCTACGGGTCAGGGCCCGCACCATGCCCAGAATGTACTGTCGCTGACTGTCGCCTTCCAGCCCGTGCGATAGTACCACCAGCCCTTTGGACTGTCCGGCAGATTTGGCCCAGTCCAGGTTCAGAAAGTCGTCGTCTTCGGTCAGGATACGCTCACGGGTGTAGGTCACATTCCGAATTTTACGGAATAGGGCAGGAAAGATACTCTGGAAATGACCGTTGGGCAGCCAGAACGGCGCCTGATGGTCGTGGGTATGCAGCAGGGGCATAGGGTATACGTACTTGGTGATGGTTGGGTTGCAAAGGTATTAACTCTATCAGGTAAAGTCCAGTTCATCAGGTAGAGTAGAGGAGCAGCCCTCCGGCAGGTGGCCAAGTGCCTGATTTTGCTTATTTGCACTGCTCCCTTCCAACGTTTCGAGTTGAATATGGGTCCTGAGGGAGAACAATGACTTTAAACTATGAAAAAAATAGTTTTATTTTTAAGTATGCTTTACCTCCTTGGGTGCAATGAACAGGAGCTTACCCCCCAGGAAGAGCAGATACTCGGTACCTGGCAGCTGGTGGAGTACTGCGTAAGTCCCGGCAATGGCCAATGTACCCCTCAACCCGCAACGGCCGTACGCACCCAAACCCTGGAATTCAGAAAGAACGGATCGTTCATTGAGAAAATACCCGAGCCGGGTAAATTTCAGACGCCTATCGTAAGTTCGGGGGAATTTCAGATCGTCACTCCGGGGAAAATAAAATTTACTTTTGACGACCGGGCTACTTTTACCGAGGAAGTACAGGGGAGC
>CATMVR010000620.1 GCA_950075905.1 uncultured Persicitalea sp.
CTTAGCAACCTCCTTTGGCTTTCCCAACGAAATAGCCGCCGGGGTGATCCTGATCGGCTGCTCACCCAGCGGGCTGGCTTCCAACGTCATGGCCTATATCGCCAAAGCCAACGTTGCCCTTTCGCTCACCATCACGGCTACGGCTACTTTGCTGGCACCGGTACTCACCCCGGCTCTGATGAAGTGGCTGGCGGGTACCTTCGTGGAGGTAGATTTCTTCAAGATGATGGTGGATATCCTCAAAATGATTATCCTGCCCATCGGGCTGGGGCTGCTGGTAAACTATATCTTCCGCCGGCAGGCTGCCTGGCTCAACCGGTACATGCCCCTGGTATCGATGGTAGGTATCGCGCTGATTATTTGCATTATCACCGCGGCGGGTCGCAACAGCCTGCTTTCCATCGGCGTAGCACTGATTGCCTGCACGCTGATTCATAACCTGATGGGCTACGCACTTGGGTACGGAATGGCAAAGTTGATGAGGCTACCTGAGCATGATTGCCGGACGGTATCGCTGGAAGTAGGACTGCAAAACGGCGGCCTGGCCTCCGGCCTGGCGCTGCAAATGGGCAAGGTAGCCACGGTAGGGCTGGCGCCCGCCCTGTTTGGCCCTATTATGAACATTACCGGCTCGCTACTGGCAAGTTTCTGGGCCAAAAAGCCGGTAGACGTACCTGACACCGCTGCTGCTGAAATGACGTAGATTGTGGACTGGTTACTGGGGGACTGGTTATTTGTTTTTTGTGAAAGTAGTTAATTTTAAAAAAATAACAAGTAACCAATAACTAATCTACCAGTCACCAGCATACAACTAAAAAGAGAGAGCCATCCACCCGGACGGCTCTCTCTTTTGCTAAAAGCTAACAACCTAATGGCTACTAACCTAACCGCTGTTTATGCCAGACGATTGATGCAGTTGAGGTCTTCGAAAGCTACTTTCAGACGTTCGATCATGCTTTCTTCGCCCTTGCGCAGCCATACGCGGGGATCGTAGTACTTCTTATTGGGAGAGTCGTCTCCTTCGGGGTTGCCGAGCTGAGTCTGCAGGTACCCCTCCTTGCTCTTGTAGTATTTCAGCACGCCCTCCCAGGTAGACCACTGCATGTCGGTATCGATGTTCATTTTGATGGCACCGTACTCGATGGCTTCCCGGATTTCGGCGCGGGTAGAGCCCGAGCCTCCGTGAAACACGAAATTGACGGGCAGCTGACCAGTTCCGAATTTCTCCTGGATATAGTTCTGCGAATTGAGCAGAATTTTTGGTTCGAGTTTCACGTTGCCGGGCTTGTACACACCGTGTACGTTCCCGAAGGCCGCCGCGATGGTAAAATTGGGCGATATTTTGCTAAGCTCTTCGTAGGCGTAGGCTACTTCTTCGGGTTGAGTATAGAGCTTGGAGCTGTCTACGTCGGTATTGTCCACGCCGTCTTCCTCGCCACCCGTCACGCCGAGCTCAATCTCGATGGTCATACCCATTTTGGCCATGCGCTCAAAGTAACGGGCGCAGATTTCAATGTTTTCTTCGAGGGGCTCCTCCGAAAGGTCCAGCATGTGCGAGCTATACAGGGGTTTGCCGTGCTGCTCAAAGTAACGCTCGCCGGCATCGAGTAGGCCGTCGATCCAGGGGAGGAGTTTTTTGGCGCAGTGATCGGTGTGCAGAATGACGGGCACACCGTACAGCTCTGCCATCTGATGCACGTGCATGGCTCCCGAGATACCTCCGGCAATAGCGGCTTTCTGGTCGGTATTGGAAAGGCTCTTGCCAGCATAGAAGATGGAGCCTCCGTTAGAAAACTGCACCATTACGGGACTATTGACCGCGCGGGCGGTTTCCAGTACGGCATTCACCGAGTTGGTTCCTACTACGTTTACCGCGGGCAGGGCGTAGTTGTTTTCATTGGCGTGACGGAAGATTTCACTAACTCCTTCGCCCGTTACTACGCCGGGTTTGAAGCGGGTCATGGTATCGCTCATAGTTTTTAAGGATTATTTCAAGAAAATATTTTGGGTATTCGTCAATTCCCATTTGTTTACGGGATTGATGTTGCAAGTTAATTAATTTTAACAAAATCTCCGGGTAGAAAAAGGGGGTCTGTCGCTGAGTTTGCCGCAAAAACACGCAGTATTTGCGGAATATTTTTACCTTTGGAATCAGGTGAGTTACCCGGAAGCGGAGAAAGTACCGCTGTTTTTTTTTCATTCACCCCTAACGTTGAGTTTTTGTATCTATGAATCCCAAATTGATAAAAACCCTTTTACTTTCGGCTTCCGTGGGCTTTTTAATTTTGTGGATACTGGAAATATACCGTACTGATCTGAGCAATAGCTACTGGCTGCTGATGCTGAGCCTTACGTTTCTGTTGATTCATCAGTACTACCGCCTCAAAATCCTTCCCGCTAAAAAAGATCCTGAATCCTCTTCTGCTGCCAAAAAGAAAACAACTACACCGGCAAAACGCAAAAGGAAATGAACAACCCCAATCTGGTTTTTACCATTGTGTGCTTCCTGCTGGCGGGTTATTACGGAGCAGTGCGGGCCATTTTGCTCGACTCGCCCTTTGACTGGATGCGTGCCGTGCAGGATGAGGAACTGAAAGCCCAGCAACTGGCCTACTGGCGGCGAATACTGCGCATGACCCGTCTGCTGCTGGTGGCACTGGGGTGTATGACGCTGGTGGCGGGCAGCGCCCAGGCGCGGCCTGAGCTTCTTACCTATCCTGAATGGCTCCGGATTGTCGTTCTTTTTTTGGTGTCGATCCTGGCCTGGCTGGGAGGGTACCTGCTGTGGCTACGGCTTGGGCGAGCTTATTCGGCTCTGGTTTCGGTCCGATCATTTCCGGTCCGTTTTGCCGAGTGGGCTTTGACCCCGGTGTACTGGTTCCTCGAACCATTTTTTAAAGAACCACCTGGCCTGTATACCAACCGCCTGCCGGGCTACGTGCGGGAGGAATCTGAATCTGCCGACGACTCAGACTACGAGGATCACCGCATAGAAGAGCGGATGTTTATCAATGCCCTGGATTTTAAGGATGTACGTATCCGGGATTGCATGATTCCCCGCACCGAGATTACCGCCGTAGCCCTCGATGACGAGATAGAAGATCTGCGGCAGGCCTTCATCAGCAGCGGACACTCCAAAATCGTGGTCTACCGCGAGTCCATTGACGACGTAGTAGGCTACTGCCATTCGCTGGCGTTGTTTCGCAAACCCAAGGAAATTTCGAGCATCGTTACGCCGATGCTCATTGTGCCGGAAGCCATGCCGGCCAGTGACCTGATGCTTCGCTTTCTGGAAGAGCGCAAAAGCCTGGCGCTGGTGGTAGATGAGTTTGGCGGCACGTCGGGCCTGGTAAGCGTCGAAGATGTGGTGGAGCAGATTTTTGGGGAAATCCAGGACGAGTACGATACCACCGAGGACTGGACGGAGCGCCTGCTGGATGAAAACACCTACCTGCTGAGTGCCCGGCACGAGGTAGACTACCTCAACGAAAAGTACGGCTGGGAGCTACCCGAAGGCGACTACGATACCCTGGCCGGCATGCTGATTCATATCCACGGTGACCTGCCGAAAGTAAATGATGTGATCGAACTTCCATGGTATCAGTTCAAAATTGTTTCGATGCAGGATACCG